>JASBTH010000367.1 GCA_030148525.1 Saprospiraceae bacterium
TTGCCCAACCTTTTCACGCGAGTATATACTCGACTCGAAGTGGTTTGGATTCCCAGCACGAAGTACTGCGAAGCAAAACCACTTCGTTGTCGGTATAATAGACATTTGCAGTCCAAAGGATAAATCCCAAACACGCTCTAATCCCTTTTAAAATAAATAACACCTTGAGAAATTGTATCCAAATCCTGGGACTTATTGTAATACTGACGGCCTGCCAAAAGAATCCCCAGCCCGCTTACCTTGACCCGACACAGGCGATCGAAGACCGGGTGGATGACCTCCTCACCCGCATGACCCTCGAAGAGAAGTTCTGGCAGCTCTTTATGATCCCCGGTGACCTGTCGGATGGCAAGGAGCGCTACCAACACGGTATTTTCGGTTTCCAGGTAGCCACCAAGGGGCGGTCGGGTGCCGGAGCCGAGCAAATGCTGGATTATTCGGGGGGTGGCCCGGCCCGCGAAACGGCGGAGCGCATCAATGAGATGCAGCGGTACTTCGTGGAAGAAACACGTCTGGGCATTCCCATTATTCCCTTCGATGAGGCCCTGCACGGGCTGATCCGGCCGGGAGCGACGTCCTTTCCCCAGGCGATCGGACTGGCGGCGAGTTGGGATACCGCTCTGGTATCCGAAGTGGCTACCGCCATTGCGCGGGAGACCAAATCCCGGGGTATTCGTCAGATCTTGTCGCCGGTGGTGAATATTGCGCGTGATGTGCGCTGGGGACGTACCGAGGAAACCTACGGCGAAGATCCCTACCTGACCACCCAGATGGGAGTGGCCTTCATGGGAGCCTTTGAGCGAATGGGCGTAATCACCACGCCCAAGCACTTTGTCGCCAATGTGGGCGACGGCGGCCGCGACAGTTACCCCATCCACTTCAACGAGCGCCTGCTGGAGGAGATATACTTTCCGGCCTATAAAGCCGCCTTTCAGAAGGCGGGCGCCCGCTCGCTAATGACCGCTTATAACTCCGTGGATGGTCGTCAGGCAACTGCCAACGATTGGCTGCTCAACCAAAAGGTAAAGGACGAGTGGGGCTTCGACGGCTTTGTCATTTCCGATGCCGGCGCGACCGGCGGGGCCAATGTGCTGCACTTTACGGCTAAGAACTATGCCGAATCCACCGAGCAGGCCATCGAAAATGGGCTGGACGTGATTTTCCAGACCTCCTACGATCACTATCCGCTCTTCTACGAGGCTTTCGAGAAGGGCATGATTGAGGAAGCGGCCATAGACGAGGCCGTGCGCCGGGTGTTGCGGGCGAAATTTCAGTTGGGGTTGTTTGAAGATCCCTACATCGATCAGGCGGAGGCCGAGCGGTGGAATGGCTCCGAACAGCATCGCGAACTGGCCCGGGAAGCAGCGCGTACATCGATGGTGCTGCTGAAGAATGAAGCCAAAATGCTCCCGCTTTCCCCCGACAATACGCGGATTGCTCTCATCGGCACCGATGCCGAGGAAGCCCGTTTGGGTGGCTATTCCGGCCCCGGCAACGACCCGGTCTCTATCCTGGATGGAATACGGGAGCAACTCGGCGAGGGAGCGACGGTACAATATGCCCCCGGTCCCGGACGGGAAGCACAGGCCTTTCGGACCATCCCCGGCGAGGTGTTTTCGCATACCGCTGGCGACACCACAACCGCCGGTTTACGGGGCGAGTATTTCAACAACATTGACCTGAGTGGTGAGGCCGAGCTGGTACGCACCGATGGCCGCATCGATTTTGGCTGGACCCTCTTTTCGCCCGATCCCGAACGCATCAACTACGACTACTACTCAGTGCGCTGGACCGGTCAGCTTACCGCTCCCGAAACGGGCCTCTTCCGGATCGGACTCTCCGGCGACGATGGCTATCGCCTGTATCTCGACGGTGAACTCCTGATCGACAACTGGCGCAAGCAGTCGGTGGGGCAAACCACCGTTCCCTTTCTGTTCCGGGCCGGACAGACCTACGATATCCGGGTCGAATTTTACGAGACCACGGGCAATGTGCGTCTGAAGCTGATCTGGGATCAGGGGGTTGCCAATGATTGGGAGCGGCGCATTCGGGAGGCGGTTCGCCTTTCGGCAAAAA
This sequence comes from Saprospiraceae bacterium, assembly GCA_030148525.1. Lineage (GTDB taxonomy): Bacteria > Bacteroidota > Bacteroidia > Chitinophagales > Saprospiraceae > DT-110. The sequence goes on from JASBTH010000367.1 coordinate 2,077, forward strand.
GCGACCTGGCCATCGTGGCGGCCGGCATTGAGGAGGGGGAATTCCAGGACCGGTCGACCCTGGCCCTGCCCGGTCATCAGGAAGAGCTGATACAGCGGATCGCTGCTACCGGCAAACCGGTCGTGGTGCTTTTGGTAGGGGGTAGTGCCGTTACCATGGAGTCGTGGATGGATGAGGTGGAGGCCATCCTGCAGGTGTGGTACCCCGGCGACATGGGTGGCCACGCGGTAGCGGATGTGTTGTTCGGGGCGTACAATCCAGCCGGTCGTTTGCCCATTACCTTCCCCATGCGGGAGGGGCAGTTGCCCCTCTACTACAACCACAAACCCACCGGCCGCGGCGATGACTACCGCGACGGCAGCGGAAAGCCCCTCTTTCCGTTTGGCTACGGATTGAGTTATACCTCCTTCGATTACGACGACCTGCGGATCGAACCGGCCACCATTGCCCCGGGGGATACCGCCTACGTGCGGGCCACCATCACCAATACGGGCGACCGGGCCGGCCAAGAGGTGGTGCAGTTGTACGTCAAGGACCTGTTCGCTTCGGTCGCGCGTCCGGTACAGGAGTTGAAAGGCTTTCAGCGGATCCGTCTGGAGGCCGGCGAGTCGGCCGAGATCCGGTTTCCGCTTACGCCCGACCATCTGCAAATGTTAAATGAGGCCATGGAATGGTTGGTTGAGCCCGGAGACTTCCTCATACGCGTGGGCGCGAGTTCGAATGATGTGCAGTTGCGGGGGATGTTGCGGGTCGGAAATGACTGAATGCTCAGTGCTCGGTGCTCAATGAGCGGGTGGAATGTTGAATGATGAGTGCTCAATGGGTGGGCTAGTAGGTACCTTTTTAGCTATCCTGGTGCGGTTGTTTGGTGGATGGTTTTGAAGGTTTTTGGCTCCAAAAAAACCTTTAAAGAATGCTTGAAACAGGATATTGCTCAAAATGCAGCCTTAGGTATCCTGCTTTTGGTAGTAGTATGGATAGGTATTTCACATTCGGGGTTCGGCTGACGCTCACCCCTCTTCTGATAATCAAGGCCTTAAGCCCACTGAGCGAGAGGCTCTTCTGACAATCAAGAACTTAAGCTCACTGAGCGAGAGCCGAAGTGAGCGAGAGCCGAAGTGAGCGATAGCCGAAGTGAGCATAAAAAGAGAAGTTTCTACCCATATCCTGACCCTAAAGGGAGGTTCTGCAGGGGTCCCGTTAGGGACCAGATATGGGTAGAAATTATAATCGGACAATGAAAAACTGTGCCGTTAGGTACGGAATATAGGAATAAACTTTCTTCGAAGAATAAACAATCTTGACCCGTCGCGCTAGAGTCCAAACCTTTTCCGAAGCGGTATAACAGAATGAAAAGGCCCACTCTTCAACAAATTACGAATAATTTCGTATTTTAAAGTTTTAATCACCCGCAAAACCTACAAGATGTCAACACTAAAATCCCTGTGCCTGATACTCCTCCTTGGGTTTGGTACCCAACACCTATCCGCTCAATCCGCCACGCAAAACGACCTCCTCGACCAATTCATCCGCATGCACAATACCGGGACCGAAACGGCCATCCGGACCTTCATTCGGGAAACCTACCACCCGGCCCTGCTACCCGATCTGGCGATGGACAAGCACGTGGCCTTTTATCAGCACATTATCGATGAATTCGGCCCCCTGAACACCGAGGTGTACAAGGTGGCAGACGTGAAGCCCCACAAGCTCGTCGTCCACCTCCTTAAGGCCGGGGAATCGGTTATCAACCTGCATGTAGATCCGGCTGATATACTTGAAGTAGAACTGGATACCGACCCTGATCTACCCAACTATCTGAGCCGGGGACTGGGCTTGGGGGCACTGGTTTGTGCGCGGCCGAAGGAGTGAGGAAATGGCCAATGCTCAGTGCTCAGTGTTCAGTGCTCAATTTAGAACTTAGCCTCAGGCACTCCTGCCCACCATAGTTTTAATCCTTGCCAACCGTTAAAAAGTCGTGGTGCCCCTAATTGGAACATTTTCAAGAACTAAAGCACAGGAGGTTTAGGGTTCTGACCTCTAAAGCCAGTAGTCAAAAGGCAAGAGTTCAAGTAAATTTCATTAGGAAAATCTGCCAATAACATTCACGATGTGCGCAACCCCACAACAACGGGGGATACTACGACTTAATAATATTTGATCTCATTGAGCATTTAGCATTCACGCCCGCCATAGCCCATACGGGCGAGGACGGGGGGCATTCAGCATTGAGCATTTAGCACTTAGCATTCAGCATTCATGCCCGCCATAGCCCATACAAGCGAAGGCGGGTGCATTGAGCATTGAGCATTGAGCACTTAGCATTTAGCATTATTTTGAATATAACACCCATACCCCGACCTTCGCCTTCATGCTAATCCACGATCACTTCCAACACGACGATGTCCGCGCCTTCCGCTTCGGCTACCACCCCTTAGGCAAGCCCACCATGTTCGTGCATTGCTTTTTGGTGGACGGGTTGCTAGTCGATACGGGGCAATCGCAAGCGCGACAAGCCATACTGGACACCCTGGGCCAGCAGCCCGTTGAGCAGATCTTCATCACCCACCACCACGAGGATCACACCGGTAATTTGGGGCCATTGCGGGCGCACTTTGGTTGCCCGACCTATAGTTCGACACGGTGTGCGGAGATGATGCAGGATCCGCCCGGGATCAGCCTGGCGCAGAAGCTGGTTTGGGGGGAACGTCCACCCGATCGGGACCTGACGCCGATCGAAGGTGGCCTCGAAACCAGCAAGCATCGCTTTGAGCTGATCCCCATTCCCGGACACGCGGAGGACATGGTGGCCCTCTACGAACGTGACCGTGGGTGGTTGTTCTCGGCCGACCTGTACGTGCATCACCGCATTAAATATTTCATGGCTTCGGAGTCGATGCTGGGTCAGATCCATTCGCTGCGGAAGGTCTTGGCACTGGATTTCGAGGTCTTGTTTTGTGCGCATAACCCGCAATTGACAGGCGGAAAGGACAAGTTGCAAAAGAAGCTCACCTTCTTCGAAGATTTCTACGGACAGGTGGGCCAGTTACACGAGCGAGGTTACGGACCCAAAACCATCTTCCGGCAAATGGAGCTCGACGAAAAGTGGTTTACCCGCATCCTCTCGGGCGGACATTTGTCGGGAATGAATATGGTGCGGGCGTCGGTCAGAGACCTAACATCGACCAATACTACTTCAGCCTAGATGTTGCAGTCTTCAGTTGGCAGTCGACAGT
>JASBTH010000184.1 GCA_030148525.1 Saprospiraceae bacterium
GAAATCCCTATCGAACCGGGGATGGACTACACAACCCTGGGAAATCTGGGCTATCTCTACGTCAAACAAGAGCGTTTCAACGAGGCTATTCCCATACTCCTGCGTGCCACTGAGAAGCATCCCGATAATCCGGATCCCGACCTGAATCTCTATTTTTTGCTGCACGCAAAAACCATGGCGCAGGACAGCAGCAATATGACCGAAGCTCTGGCCCGCGCCAAATTAGCTGCCGACAGTGAGACGTACGGACTACGCGACCAGAGCCTGCTCTACCGGAATATTGCCGACTACCTGACCTTCACCGGCCATTACCGGGAGGCCCTCGATTACCGGAATAAATACGTAGAGGTGTTCGAGGAGATCAAGGAAAAGCAACGCGACCAGGTGGTGCTGGATTTGGAGGCCAAATACGAGAACGAAAAAAAAGAAGCCCAACTGCAGGTATTACAGTTAGAAACCGAGAAAAAGGCCCAGCAAAATCGACTGTATCTCGCACTGGCTCTGGCCGGCTTGCTGATCGCCGGATTGGTGGGTTTTTTCTTGTACAAGAACCGGGAAAAGAATAAACTCCTGACCACTCAGAAAAAACAACTGCAGGAGAATGTGGATGAGATTAACCTCCTGCTGCGTGAAATTCACCACCGGGTTAAGAATAACCTGCAGGTGATCACCAGTCTGCTCAATATTCAGCAGCGGGCGATCTCCGACGAGAAAGCGCACGAGGCCCTCCAGGAATGTAAAAACCGCATCGAATCGATGGGCCTCATCCACCGTAGTTTTTACCAAAACAAAAACCTGGGCGAAGTAAATACCCGCGAGTACATACAGAACCTGACCCGCCAGATCGTCGATAGCTATAGCACCGAAAAACAACCCATCGAACTGGAGACTCGCATTCAGGATATTTATCTTGATATGGACACTCTGGTACCACTGGGGCTGATCATCAATGAAATGGTCAGCAATACCCTGAAGCACGCTTTCGAAGAGAATGAATCCGGCAAACTATCCATCTCGCTGGAGCAAATAACCGATCAATTCACTCTGGAAATTTCCGATAATGGGTCATCTCTGAACGATCTGGAATCCCTGGAAAAATCCGAGTCGTTTGGGATGAGTATGATCCAGGCCTTCGTGCAAAAGATGAACGGACAGATACGCCTGCTGGAAACCGAGGGGACGACCTTTCAGATTCAATTTGCCGCCTGACCCAAGCCTATGATTGCCGACCCAAAAGATATCCAGATCCTGATTGTAGAAGATGAACCCTTCATCGCCCGCGACATTTCCGATTTTTTGAAAGAAGGAGGGTACCAGGTGCAGGACATTTGTTATAATGCCGCAGCCGCCGAGCAGAGCCTGGCTAAACAGTTGCCCCACCTCTGCGTGATCGATATTAACCTCGGCAAAGGCGATGACGGGATAACCCTGGCCCAAATGATCCGGGATACCTGGCATCTGCCATTTATCTTCGTCACGTCCTACACCGATACCCCGACCATCGAGCGGGCCAAAAAGACCATGCCCTACGGCTATATTTCCAAGCCCATCCAGTTCGCTTCCCTGAAAAGTACCATCGAGATCGCTCTCCACAATTTTCGCAATCGCAAAGAGCCCCGCCCATTTACCCTGGATCACATAAACGATGCGCTTGATTCCAAACTCACACCCCGCGAATTCGAACTCACCAAAGACATTTACGAGGGCAAGACAAACCACCAACTGGCCGATCAGCACTTCATCAGCCTCAGCACGGTCAAAACCCATGTCCACCGCATCTACGACAAATTTGACTGCCACACCCGCTCCGAACTCATCGCCGAAATCCGCCGCATATTAACGGAGTAGAGATTAGAGGTATGAGGTATGAGGTTTGAGGTATGAGGTTTGAGGTTTGAGGTTTGAAAAAATACTTCTGATCTCTGATTTCAAAATTCTGACCTCAAAACTCTGACCTCATACTTCAAAAAGTCATCCGATCGGTGGATGCCTTTAGGTGGAAACCCGTGTAGCTTGGAGGTAAATCCAAAATAAGTACACCATGAGAATATTTCTGCTTTCCTGGGTGCTGCTGTCGGGGCTTGGCAATGCCAGTCCTAAAGTGAGCACCACTGAACCCTGTTCCTGTACAAAGAATCAAAGGCTGGCGATGGACCTCTATGAAAAGGGGGATCTCCAGGCGTTTCTCACCTTTAAGTCCTGTGATAATACTTACGATCCACGTTCCGATCAGTATGATTTTTGGCGCAGGGCCTCCATGAGCTGTACCCTGAAGGAATTATTAGATGATCCTCTGCAAACCCAGACGGCCAACGGGAATGATTAATACCAGCCGGCTCTTGGTTTCCAAAAATGATTCCCGGGTTCTATTCATATCCATAAAAAATACATCATGAAAGCTAAAATCTAATTTCATAACATAAATCCATATTCAATGTACTACTTAACCAAAGCTTTTCTGACAATCATTTTCGTCCTGAGCATAGCTTCCGTGCTTTCCGCTCAGGGGTGCACCTTACCTTTCGAACAGGCGGGTACCAACCTGTCCGATAGTAGTCGCACTCTGTTGAGTTTTACGTCCGATGTTGATCGAGTTATATTTGATATTGATGCCAAACGCTATACCCGATCACAGGCTTCTCTGTCGGTATACATAGATGGTACTCTGGTAAAGGGTGTAGCCATCAACCGAGGACCATTCGATACCTACTTTGCATTGCGAAATCTGGAAGGAAAGTACGTGGAGATCAAAGGGCATAAGACGTCGGCCACTGATCGCCGGTTTGTACGTGTTGTGGCCAAAAAACCGACAAGCTGGCTTACCAAGCATGGAAGTGTGGTAAAGGAATCTGAAACGACGCTGCGCATTCCCGCCGGTGGAAGTAAGGCTATGGCTTCCTTTGCTGCCTGCAATGGCAAGGCCAAACTCAATATCCGGGTAACGAATAACAACACCGCCAACCTGGTCGTGCGGGTACGCGAGGGTGGTTCCGGCGGTTCGGTTATCAAAACCTATTCGCTGGGAGGGCCTGCTAAGAATTTCACCCGAACCATAAATTCCGATAAGGATCTGTACATCGAATTCACGAACACGAACCCTACTTTGCGCAAAGACATACGGGCATCCGTTCGTTACACCACCAGTTCCGGTTTTTCGCTTAGTAATGGTTGAAGGGCCAAGGGCTAAGGTCCACGGTTCACGGGCCAAGGTCCACGGTTCACGGTTCACGGCCCACGATTCACGGTTCACGGTTTGAACGTCCCTGATTAAGACCACAGCTTTAGCTGTGGTGTGGTTACATACCACTTTAGTGGTAGACCATGCACGAGCTTCAGGACAGGGTCAGGGTTCAAGATCCTAGAGCTAAATCGTTATTACGTAGAGTTGCGATTTATCGCGTCTTACTACTTGAACGAATGAAGAGCAATTCGCTTTGATCTCTTTATTCCCTTCCGTTTCTGAAAAGTCACTCCAGTTCCACCCGCTCAGATCCCGTGACGAAACGCGTTTCCACCTTCAGCACCGGATCGTCTCCACGGCTCGAGAATACCGCGTCCACCGCGAGTTGATGTGTCCCGCTATCCAGGGTGTCAGCGAGTTCGGGAACGGTGATCTCTCGGATCTTTTGCCAGCTTTCGCTAAAAAGGTGAAGGATACCGTCGCCCCGGTGTTGCAGTATCTGCCCACGCTGCAGGGCTACGGGCAGGGTGATCTGTTTGTACTGGTCAATCTCAAAGGTAATGTCGCTGATGTCGCTTTGCTCTGCGGTGAGTACGAAGGCCAGCGGTTGGGCTTCGCCACGATTGTCCAGCTCGAAGGTGGAGTGTGTCGGCTGGCCGGGCTGCAACACTTTGGGTTGGTGTTCGAAGGATTGGCTATGGACCTCCGTGAGCGTCCATGATTTTTTGCCGGAAGGCTGAAGTTCAAACTCCCGTTCCGTATCGCGTAAACGCTCCCGTTGCGCAGCCGTAAATGCCTTGCCGAGACGCAATTGCTCCCAGTCGCCGATGAGGTCGAGGATTTGATCGGAATGGCCATTGGCAGCTACGATGTCGGGATCGGTAACCAGGGCATAGCCCGCCTCGTATCCGGCGGCTTTCGCCAAAAGCCAGTTGACATCGGCCACGCTGGTCTCGGGGGTCATCTTGAACCATCCCAGCATGCCGGGAATGTAGTTGCGCTGAAAATACGCCTGGTTGTTGAAGCGATATTCGGTCTGGCTTTCGCGGAAGCCTGCGTACCAGGGCTCACCCCAGTTCATGCGGGTGAAGATGTGCCAGAAAAAATGAGTGGTGCGGCTGGCATCGATGATGAGGTGATCCAGGAGGCGATCGTCGAGGGCGTTGTACCACACATAGGGCATCATCGACTCCCCGTAGGCGCCCAGTCCAGTAGAGCGGTTGCCCTCCAGGCCGTCAAAGGAGATCTGCCGCAGCCCCGTCTGGTTGTAGATCTCCGCCATCCGCTCCGACATGGCGCGGGTCAGATCGGTGCGGGTCAGGAACACTTTATAACCGTGATCGAGAAGCTTGCCAATCTCGGCCCCCGACTCGTGGGCCGCGGCGGATGTTCCCCAGGCACCGCGCTGGCAGTCGAGCAATGTCCAGGGAGCAGTACCGGAAACCTTGCCGTAGCGGATCAGCTCGTCGCCGATGCGCACCGTTTTCAGGTTGTTGTTTTTCATCTGGTTAAAAAAATCGGGAGACTGAATGGGGATCTCAGTGGCTGTGGCCGAAATGCTCTGAGTCAGGGAAGAGCTGCCCACCAGGGCCAGATCATCATCCGGTACGGGCGTAACGTAGGGATCATCGGTGGTAATGAAGTTGGAGAGGAAATGCGTACCTACCCGGATGCCTTCAGCCTCCGCCTTTTGCACGCAGGTGCGCAAACCCGCCGCCCCGTTGGGAAACTCCGCTTCGTTCCAGAGGAAGTGGCCCCAGGTGTCAAACATGTTGCCGTAGTGGTACATATGCTTGAGCCCGGCCCGCTTAGTGAGAGCGATAGAAGCCTGCACGGTTTCCTCGGTAAAGGAGGTGATCAGATAGGCGGCATTGGCGTTGGGTGCCTGCTTGCCCCAGACACCGTCGATCATGGGATGCGGCAGGTTTTCGGTCTGTTCGATCCGGCCCAGGTGATCGAGTGCCTGCTCGACAGGGCTGCCGAAGAGGGCAATTTTCGAGCCGACCACCCCTCCATCGTCGTAGGGCGGGGCAACCAGTTGGTCGTGGTTGAAGTCCTGTACGATACGCTCCGACGATCGGTTGCGGCAATACGCCTGGAGGCTGCTCCCGGCCGGGGTGGGTTTGGCCGCCTCAACGCGGTAAAGCACACTGCCGTCCTCCGCGGGATGCATATCGGTGGGATCCTCCTGACGGAAAATGTCGAAGGCCGGCATGCGATCACTTTCGTTCCAGGGGTAGCCGCCGAGGGTTTTGAGGTTGAGCGATTGTATGCCCAGGGCGTAGATGGTATCGCGGACCACGCCCACCGTTTCGCCGATGGTGTGCCCGATGCTGGTGTGATAGGGGCCCCACGCCACCAAGTCCACCGAATCGGATTGATTGAAGGCCACCAGATCAAAAGTGATGTGGGAACCGTGTTCAGTGACCTGCACCGTGGCAACCAGCTGGCCGGGATAGGTGAGGGTGATCGCCGCCCCGTCGGTAGTAGCGGATTCAGGCAAAATCCATTCCCCCTGTTTGCGCAGGCTCAGGAGAGCATTCGTGCTATCGGCAACCAGGTAGTTGGTACCCGAAGCGGGATCGAGGAGGGCGGTAAGTCGCCCATTTTGGTTGATTTGAATATCCATATGGTCCGTGGACAGCGTAACGAGCTCTTGCTTTTTGGCGCAAGCCGCCAGGAAAGCAACGATAAGGAGGATACAGGCGAAAGTACGGGTCATGGTGGTCGGTTTTCACTGACCGGTAAGTTACTGCCTTCCGGCAAAAAGTCGTTGCCACCAAGTGGGGTAGAACAGATTAAAGGGTTTTAATCCCCTATACTTATATTCTCCTTTGCCTGATTTGTTGGTGATCAATGACAGTCAAGTACCCTTCAAACTCTAATTTGCCTGACTTGATTAGGTTATCCAGGTATTCGCCAGGCTCTTTTGGTTTGAATTCTTTCCATCGAAAGAATATTATACCTAATGCCTTAAATGATTCCTTGAAAATTAACTCACCGAAATCGCTATCGAAGGTTGTGATAACTCTACTCTCAGCGATAGAAAACTGAATAACATCCTCGTCTTTTATACCCATATTAGATTCACCGATATGTTTAATATCATGGCCCTGTTCCTTCAAATACCGGTAGCTAGACAATGGAAAATTTTCGTCGGCCAGAAGTAACATAATCAGGTCATCGGCTTTTCACTGAAAAACAATAAACCATCTCTCATGCATTCGTAGGTATATGCATATACCGCCATAATTGTCTCCTTACTAAGCCTGGGATAGTTTTCCAATATCTCTGCTTCCGACCAGCCATTGGCAAGACGTTCCAGGATAAATTCAACACTTAGTCGGGTTTCTTTGATGATCGGTTTACCTCCCAGAACATCTTCGTTGCTGGTAATATGTTCTTTCCAGTTAATCATGACTTTCCGCTTTTTCAATCACAATGACTCCACTAAAACAGTCCTTCTGTAAACTACATATATTCATAAGAAGTTCCACTATGCGCTTTGGCATATACATTTACTGTTGATCGTAAAAGACAACTTCAACTTCTTCGCCAATTACGTTGTAATAAACCCACTTGCCGACTCTTCTGATTTTGGATTGAATATATGGATCAAATTGCCTGGTTTTCGTATTCCATATAGCAGTTTTAATCGGTACCAACCCATAATTACCCTGGATTTTCACCCGCTCGGTTAAACCTGCTATCTTCTCATAATACAGGGTGAACAGACCGTTAAGCTTCCCTTCTTCAAAATTTGCCTTCATCTTTTTTTCCCCACCGCTATATTCAATTTTTACCCACTCACCTGTTTTATACCCATTATGGTAAAAGCCGGTTTCTTTGATAACAGGTTCAGTCGATTGGTGAAAATAATGATAGGCAGTAAAATCACCTTCCGGTATGTCTCTTATTCCACGTTCAACAGTTATATGTTCTTCGTATGTGGCAATATCTAAGGTGGTTATAGTGTCGATCATGTATGATTGGCGAACTTTCAATTTAAATCTTACTGTACCGTCCTTGTTATAATCATACCTCCACTTATACTGATCATTTATTCGCTCATACTGAACTTTCGGTACCCCGCTTGACCAATATTTGATTTGCAGGGAGTCTTCTTTGGAACTCCAGTAGTGCATTTCAATTCTTTCTCCGAATTCTGGTAATGAATAATCTTGTGAATACGACCAGTAGGTATAGAAAAGTAAGAATAAGACCGTGATCCTTAATTTCATTTTTGATTAATTCATTTACCCGGTAAAATCTGAACCTGCACCCTACTCCATGTACGACCGGACCAGTTCCAGGTCACCTTCCTGCGCGGCTTCGAGCATATCTTTCCAGTCTTTGGCGGACATGGTGGTTGGTTTTCATTTCCATTCGGATAAGCTCCAATTCGTATTCAGTCTTTCAACAAGAAGCGTTTCATTCCAGATACCCCAGGGTGAAAGCTTTAGATCCCCTTCATTCAATTCAGCTTTAAACTCTCTTTGCCATGAATATCTATCTACAATGTGCCACCCTAAATGCTCTCCTCTGATGTTATGAGTAGTTCGAGCATATTTAGGTGTTTTGAAGCCTTCAGGTATTTCAAAATTTCCGATCCGCTCAATAACTTTCTTTCGAGCTGCTACCGTTACGGGAAATCCAATCGTCCACATTTCTTCCTGATCAATAACTCTTTGGGTAACCTCTGCATCATCTGTAGTAGAGGCAAGCACTCGTATATATTCAATATCGTCCATAGTTTCGAAGTATTGTAACACCCCGAAACCTTTGTTTATTTTGATTTTGAACGTATCTCCTGAGGCTAATTTCATGTTTTAAAGGACTCCATTAGTCAGTCAATCGAAGAGTTACCCAGAAGGGCACGGCTAATGCTTAACCTCAACCTGCCAGAACGAAGTGAACACAGAAGGCTTGGAATGCACCCAATATTAGGTATCATTAATCTCATGTTTAAGAAATCCCAAATACCTTTATGAATTGCCCACTACTCGGATGATAACCATGAACATCTATAAGATTTCTCGAAATACGATTCATGTGGCCTGCACCGTAAAGGATTCCTATTGTTTTCTCATCCCCCGAGTCTCTCTCTATTTTCTGGGAAATAATGTCAAAGACTATCTTCTCTCTTGCCGCGTAATAATAGTTTGATATAGTTCCTGGTTCGTCAAACCTGGGGCCGTATGCCATATGATACTCCTGATAGGATTTCATAAATAGCTTTGCCATGCTTTCTCTAGAAATACTTTGAACCTCAAAGTACCTTTTAACTGGAATAACTACCTTCTCATTAAGCTTTTCAAAAAATCGAACCTTCTTCCACTCTTCCTTTGATGCGTCCTCAGAATAATCCCCGTGAATCAATACCAAGTCTCCGTTTTTAAAATTTAAGGCATCTCTTTGCAATACCATCCCTAGTTTTTTCCCTAGTTTACTAAGAGAGTTGATGAAGCGAATCTCTCTTTTCCTTCTCATTCCCTCATAAATTAATTCATCGCATTCCAATATCTTTTCGAGAGCAGTGTCATAAAAGCTTTGTTCCCCAATATGAACCATCGGAATTAATCGAAAAATCAAGTTAACAGACCTATCTCTATGCTCGAAATCATAAACTGTAACCCGAACAAAAAAATTCGTTGATTCTAGAAATTCCATTATCTATTCATATCAATGTTGCCATAGTAGTTCTTTTTCCAAATGACACAACCAGCGCAATGCGCAGTCCGAGAAGAAGAAAAAGTGCTCCGCGAAGCGTCAGCACTTTTTCAAGTCGAAGGATTGCGTTTGCGTGGTGTTGTGCGATGGCCGACCGTAGTGAAGGTCCATCGCATGACACCCGCGCATCGCGCTCGTTCGTTGCTGACGCCTCCGACCGTAGGGAGGATGGCGTCAGCAACGTCAGCACACACGTAGGCAGCAAACCGACTTAAATGGAGAGCGGCTGGCCGGAATGTGCATTATTGGATGAATATTAATTCAAATTTGAAATAATTCTTTTAATTTCTCATTGACTTTTTCTACATATGTATCAGGCAATTCTCCTAATTCCCTCAATATGCTCTTTTTCGGAATGGTAACAAGGCGATGAAGCCTTATGGCAGAATCTACCCGCAATCCAGTTTCAGCAAAATCCTTATCGGTTGATATTATTTTGACATCCGAGTCTTCATCCGCTTTTTCAGTTTGACTGGTAATGAAGGCAATAACAATGTGTTGATATCCACTAATCAGATCAGTTAGACATAGGGCAGGACGCACCTTCATATCTTTCAGGTTGTCGAAAGGGAAAGGCACTAAAACAATCTTATGCTTCATCGCTTACTGGCTTACCATCCTCCACAGAATAGATGTCCTCTCCTTCTTCCTTTAGGAAATCGAATGATTCTGATTTACTAACAGCTTCCAGCCACGAAGCATCATCAATATTCTCCTCCTCAGGAAAAAGGATGATCACTTTTACTTTTCTTCCCTCATGGTCTATTGGCTTTTCCAATTTGATCCGACCATCTTTATCTATTTCCCCGAAAGCTTCTATTGCTCGCATTACATTTATTTTTACCCAACAGTTATATACACGGAACAAAGTTCCATTTACAAAGTATATCCATTTCCCCAAACACCCTCAATATCCCCCATTTCTACTAACCATGCAACCAGCTATACCGACTAAAGTAGTATAGCCCTGGCGCTGCGATCAAGAACCCGCCCCACCTAAATCATCAAGCATTTCGAGGAACTTCGCTTTTCCGATCTTGCCAACAGCGTAATCAAGTACTTGTCCATCAGGGTCCGTGAAAATAGTTATTGGTGTGCCGCCCACCTGGTATTGCTGTACGATCTCTGCCGCATCGGGATCATCAATATCGATCATTACCGGTACTACTTGCGCATTGACGATTTTCATGACTTCCTTATCCGCAAAAATTTCCCGCTTCATAATTCGGCACGGTACGCACCACTCCCCGGTGAAAAACAGCAGCATGTTTTTGTCGGATTCGCTGGCTATTTCACGCGCAGAGACTGTATCGTCAGCCCAGACCACGTCATTGGCCGGCACATAAAAGGAATACCAGGCATAAGCAAGAGACCCTACCAGAAACGAGAGCCAGAACCATTGCCAGAAAGGATGAGACTTCTTTTTCACGGCCTTGGGGGCATCGGTTGATGACTTATCGGTTGTTTTCATAAAGTAAATAAACTTTAAATCTTTGAAACAGGCAGTGTACCGCTCTTACCCCCCTAAAGCCATATGCAGGATCGGATACGGCTTACCCGTGCCATCCCGTTCCGACCTTCCGATGGTGGTAAAACCAGCGTGTTTATAAAAGCCCACGGCTTGTTCGTTTTGCTCGTTGACATCCACTTTGGTGATGTGCTGCTGATGGATGGCGTAATGGAGTAAAGAAGCGCCAATGCCTTTGCCCCGGTAATCGGGATGCAGGAACAGCATTTCCAGATTTTCACCGGCGACTCCGAGAAAGCCGACGATCCGGTTATCCACGGCTTTCACACAACGAATCTCTACCGCATCCAGGTAAGTATTCAGTATGAGCGGCTTGAAGTAAACAATATCTTCTTCCCGCAGGAAATGGTGGGTAGCCCGAACGGAGGCTTCCCAGACCTCCACGATTTCCGGGTAGTCAGACTTATCTACCGTTTCAATTTTATATTCCATGAACACAGAATGCATAAAACCAGTACAAAAGTTCCCCGAGACTGGTTTTCGTATTTTAAAAGACAGAACAAGGCAAAGTCCTCCTTATATCAATTGCCGAACCGGATTTCGTATCACCCACCATTGCCAATAGAGTACCACCACCACTATGTATTCCAGCCCGATCAGCCAGAAGCCAGGGTCACCAAAAAAGGTGCGATAGGTACCTCCGTTGGGGATTATGAATACGGGTACCGTAATAAGCGCATCCAGCACAATGGCCCCGGTGAACATGGTCGCCCCGACCAATCCTCCGTGAATAGTGTGGCCCCGACGGTAGTACAAATGTGCACCCACGAAAGCGGCGGGCGCAATAGCCACCATGAGCACGATATTGGCCTGCAGGTCAGGATTTTCCATAAGGGGTACAAAATAGGAGCCTACAAAGGCCAAGATCCCGATGGCATACACCATCAACGAACTTATGCCGGCATGTTTAAGATTGAGTGTTTTCATGATATGAATGGTTTTAAATGAATAACTGAGGTAAAATTGCCGGTTTTGGTGGCGGTCGGCTTGACCCTTTATGCCAATGATTTGATTCAATACGCCATAACAGAAATTGCTCCGCTTTTCAGTAATTCATCATTGAGCATTGAGCACTACGCATTTTCCAACCCTCCTCCACCGAACCAATTTCCCCTTCTCGTTTTTTAGGGTTAATTTCTAGGGAAACCCAAAGTCCTGTACCTATGCGCAAATATTACCTGCGGATGATCCTTCCGCTGACGCTGACCTTGCTATTTGTGTTCCTGGAAGCCCTTCTGCGGTCGCTCCCGAATCCGGATAGTGTCGTCCTTGATTTTTTGGTCGATCAGAACCACCTGTTCGTTATCCTCTTCCTGTCGTGGACGCTTTTCACAGTGGTAAAACTGGCCAAGGCCACCATCCTGCAGAAATACGACATCTCCACCGAGGATAACCTCAAATCCCGGAAGGTGCATACCCAGATCAATATCCTGGAGCGATTGATCATTTTCCTGATCATCCTCTTTGCCGTTGGTTTTATTCTGCTGTCGTTCGAGAAGATCCGGGAGATCGGTCTGGGCCTGTTCGCCTCGGCCGGATTAGCGGGGATCATTATTGGCCTCGCCGCCCAGAAGGCGATCATCACCGTGTTGGCGGGATTACAGATCGCCTTCACCCAACCCTTCCGCATTGAGGATGCGGTCTTCGTGGAAAACGAATGGGGCTGGATCGAAGAGATCAACCTCACCTACATCGTGGTGCGCATCTGGGACCGGCGGCGGCTGGTACTGCCCACTACCTACTTCCTGGAAAATCCCTTTCAAAACTGGACGAGGAGCAGCGCCGATATTATTGGCACCATTTTTATCTATACCGATTACTCCATCCCCTTTCAGGCCCTGCGGGAGGAACTCACCCGCCAATTGCACCAAACCGACCTCTGGGACGGTAACGTCAACGTACTACAGGTGACCGAGGCCAAGGAGTATTCGGTGGAGATCCGCATTCTGGTGAGTGCCAGGAATTCACCCACCGCCTGGGACCTGCGGGTACACATACGGGAGAAGCTGATCGAGTTTATTCGCGAGCACTATCCGGAGTCGTTTCCCAAGACGCGGATACGGATTGATGGTGGGAAGCAACCTGCCGGTGGCGCGTAACTTAAGCAATGGCGATTTATACCCATAAGCTGGCACCCCATCTACCTAATTCTAGGTACCGACATTAACAACTTTAGGTATTTCAGGGAAGTGATGACAAACTACATTCTTATTTAGAACTAGTCTAATTACATTTGCGTGGCTAGGCTTACTCATTTTGTCAACCGTCCATGCAAGTACTTTACCCAAAAAGACTGACCGCCGGCACGAGACTTTTTCTTAGTCTGCTGCTACTCCTGCCGTACACACATACGGATGGCCAGTCGGGTCTTGGTAGAGGTTCCATTCAGGGCGTGGTAATGGATGCCGACCGTACTGTGATTTCTTTCGCCTCCATTCTCCTGTTGGATACTCAAAAAGGTACGACCAGTGATGAAGAAGGTGCTTTCGCCCTGCATAACGTGGCTCCCGGTTTGTACCAGGTGCAAATTAGTTACGTGGGGTATGCAACTGCCGTCGTTCCGGTCAGGGTAACTAATGATTCCATTACTACCATGCAGGTAATGCTTGACGACATAGCGAATGACCTGGACGAGATAGTTGTTTCCGCTAAATCAGAAGCAACCCGGACGGCTGAAACGGGCTTCAACGTAGCGGTCCTGGAAAGCAAAAGTTACCGGAATCTGAATGTGGATATCAATGAGGTGTTACGCTCCACCCCCGGCATAAATCTGCGGGAAAGGGGTGGCCTTGGTTCGGGATTTAACCTCTCCCTTAACGGACTGTCGGGTAACCAGATCCGATACTTCATCGACGGAGTACCCATGGAAAATTATGGTTCATCCCTTTCCCTGAATAATTTTCCCATCAACCTCGTCGATCATATTGAGGTGTATAAGGGTGTGGTACCTGTTCATCTGGGTGCTGATGCCCTCGGAGGGGCTATAAATATCATACCCTCCGATAACTACCAGTCGTACCTGGACGTTTCCTATAGCCAGGGCTCCTTCAACACACATCGCTTTTCCCTGAATGCCCGCCTGAATAATGCGAAAAGGGGATTTTTCCTGCAGACCTACGCCTTCCTCAATCACTCCGACAATTCCTACCGGATGGATAGTGTCAAGGTCTGGGATCTTGAATTAGGAAATTTCCTGGGGTATCAGACGGTGAGCCGGTTCCACAATGATTACACCTCGGGAATGGCTAAAGTACAGGGCGGAGTAATCGATAAAAAATGGGCCGACCGCTTCACTTTCAGCCTCAGTGGTGCCCGAAACCGCAAGGAATTCCAGCATCCTGATAATAATATCAAGCGGGTATTTGGACAGTTCCACACCCGCAACAGCACCTACCTTGCTTCCGCAAATTATACTAAAACGCTCGGACGATTAAAGCTGACGGCCAACGCCTCGACGGGGATGATCCGCGAAAGCGTGATCGATACCAGTCAGTTTAAGTATAATTGGACTGGTGATTTTATCCGGCGATCAGCAGATGATCCCAAAGGGGAATTGTATGAGCGCCGATCCCTGTTCAACCTGAAAGATGTCATCCTGCGCAGCAACCTCAGCGGCAGCTATAATATCTCCGGGCAACACCAAATCCAGGTTAACCTCGTGCAAAGTCACCTGCGCCGGTCGGGTAACGATGAGGTGGATGCGTTCAATCAATCATTTACCACCCCCAACCTCATCGATAAATATATTCTCGCCGGCGGGTATACCTTCCATACTGCAACGGAAGAGTTGGAAGTATCCGCCTTCACCAAGTCCTACTGGTTTTCGGGGGCTATTACCACCCAGAACACGGAGGGGAATGAGCAAAGGACCGAACCATCTTTTGACAATATAGGCTATGGCCTGACCAGCCGCTGGTCGATCAACAATAACCTTACGGCAAAAGCATCCTTTGAGCGGGCCTATCGTCTTCCCGAGCCCTACGAAATTCTTGGCGATGGCATTTACGTAAACGTAAACCCGGCCCTGCGTCCCGAGAAGAGCTACAACCTGAACTTCGGGTTAAATGCCCCTTTCATATGGGATGACTGGCATTTCACGGGAGAGATCAACTACTTCCTGCGATCGTCAGCAGATTTTATCCGGTTTCTGCCGCTGGGCCCTTTTGGTGAGTACGAGAACCTTACGAATGTGCGTACCGAAGGAGTGGAAGCCAGCGTGGAAGGAGCCTTTAGCGATCTCTTTTTGTTCTCGGGAAATATTACCTACCAGAATATTACCGATCAGAACAAATGGGATGAGGGGCTCCCTAATATTAATTACCAGAGTCGCATCCCGAATATTCCCTATTTATTTGCCAACGCGCGCCTCGGGATCCAGCCAATTACCCGGGAGCGCAACCGGCTCGGTATTTTTTGGTCCTCCAAGTTCGTGGAGGCCTTTTTCCTCAATTGGGAAAATTTGGGTAGTCCGGACAGTAAGAATATCATTCCGGCCCAACTCACCCATAACCTGGACATCGAATACGCCTTTGGTAGCGGAAAATACAATCTGGCTCTTTCCGTCAGAAACCTGACTGACGCTGTCGTTTACGACAACTTCAACATACAACTGCCGGGACGGGCCTTCTACACTAAACTGAGATACTTTATTTCAAAATAAACCACAACAAATAAACAATATGCAATCGTTCTTTTTTAACCTGATCAAGACCATTTCTGCATTTATACTGGTCGCTCTTCTGGCCACCTCCTGTGAAGAGGATGAGCCCATGTCGATGAAAGAACCATCGGCCTCCTTTGAGTTTACAGCTACTGAACTTACCGTTTCGTTTAGCAATACCTCCTCTAACGCCACCTCTTATACCTGGACCTTTGGTGATGGCAATTCTTCCACGGAGGAGAATCCTTCCCATACCTACGCTGCCCCCGGTACGTACACGGTGGTGCTGACGGCTAACAATGATGAGGGAAGCGCCACTACCAACAGCAGCGTCAGCGTAATGGAACCAGAGCCCATTGATCTTGGGTATGTAATGTCCCTCAAGGTAACCGGATCCACCGAACCTGAATTCCTGGTTACTAAATCCGACCTTATGACCGGTGAAATCGACGCTACCGGCACGGGGATCGAGCAGACCGGCTGGCGCTTTTACTACCCGGTGGGCAATACTCTTTTTGCCAGTGGGTACAGCGAAGACAATCAGTGTGCCGGTTATATTCACGACGGTGAAGGCAATTTGGTAAAAAGTGGGGAATTCATCTTCGAAAATGCCCTGGAGATGTTTGGCAGTGCCGACGACGGAGAGACCTTCCTGGCTATGGAAATTCCCCGTGCCGGCTTTGCAAATCGACGCCTGCACTTCATTGACGAGAATACGGTATTCGTAAAAAAGATCGTTGGCACCAGGATTTTCGAAAGCACTGCCGACTCCCTGATCGCCTGGCCCACCGCCTTGCGGGTTCGTGACGGTAAGCTGTTCATTCCATTCCACAAACTGGATGCTAAGGGGTTCTTCACTACACCTTCGCCGGATTCTGCCTTTGTTGCGGTATACGATTACCCCAACGTAACGGCTGAGCCCACTAAGATCATCGCGGATAGCCGCACCAGCAATATTGGTGTGAACGGTGCAACCACCGGACTGATCCAGGTGGATAACGGTGATCTGTATTCCTTCTCGTGCGGTGCCGAAATGGCTGGTTTTGCTCCCGCTTCCGCCAAGCCTTCGGGTGTATTGCGCATACCCTCGGGCAGTACAGATTTTGACGATTCGTATTTCTTCAATGTGGAGGAGGCTACCAATGGCGGTAAAATCTTCTGGATGGATTACCTGGAAGGGAATAAGGTACTCGCCCGAATTTTACTGGACGATAACGGTGGAGCCTGGGCGGCCTTCGGCCGCAGTGAATTTAACCAAAAATTGGTCATACTGGATCTGGAGGCACAAACAGTTACCGATGTAGCTAATGTACCTCTGCACGCCAAGCGATACTCCTCACCATTATTGGTGGAAAATGGCAAAGCGTTCGTCAGTATCGAAACAGCTTCGGAAGCATATGTCTATGAAGTGGATATTGCTACGGCCACCGGTACTAAAGGTGCTAAAATAAATGGTAAGACCATTAAGGGCTTTTACCGACTGGAGGCGGAATAATCACGGATAATCATCCCGGACCGGTGCGGCCTTGAACAGGCCGCACCGATCTGTTTATTCAAATAAATATTTTGCGCCCGCTATCGAAAGTGTACATGCTAAATTAGTCGAATAGAAAAACCAATATGAAAAACGGATCTCTGCGAAAGCTGCTGGTGAAACTCCACATGGTTCTTGGTATGGCAACCGGTTTGGTCGTTTTCGTTGTCGCGATCACGGGTGCCTGTTGGGTCTTTCAGGAAGAAATTCACGATCTGCAAGGCGATCCATGGGAGATTGAAGCCCAGAATAAGCCAATGATCACGGCTACGCAGGCTAAGGAACTGGCTCAGGTTGTGTATCCGGAACACGTGGTCCACGGTACGCTTTACGGGCAGCCGGATGAGCCCGTAGAGGTCATATTTTACCAGGCTGATCCCGAAGAATTCTATCGAAGTGTCTACCTACATCCTTACGATGGCCGGGTCTTGCAAACCCGGGACCACCTGACAGGCTTTTTTGCCTTTATACTGGACGGACATATGTATTTGTGGCTGCCCGAAAACATCGGTAGCTGGATTGTCCGGTATAGTATACTCGTCTTTTTATTGATCATTTTCACCGGTCTTTTATTGTGGTTTCCCAAAAACTGGAAGCGGGTCCGCCAACGGCTTACCTTTCAGTGGAAACCATCGACGCGTTGGCGTAGAAAAAATTTCGACCTGCACACGGTCACCGGTTTTTATATTTATGTCCTGGCCTTCGTTTTAGCCTTTACCGGCTCCGTGATCAGTTTTCCCTGGTTCCATAATCTGGTGTATTACGGGGTCGGAGGCAGCAAAGATCCCCTTTTCGTGGTGCCCGACAATACCTCAGGGGAAGTGGTTGCGACGGGTGATGACGTTTTACCCATCGATCGGCTCATTCCGCAGTTACGCCCGCAATACCCCGATGCGGTAGATTTTGAAATTCATTATCCGCATTCGGACGCTGCGAGTATCTACGTCGAAGTATCCAATCAGGCCGGAGTTTATTACAATAGCGATTATCTCTTCTTTGATCAAAAAACGCTGGAGGAAGTGGAAACCACTAGTATATACGGGCCATACGGCAATGCCGATTTTGCGGATATGGTGATACGGATGAACTACGACATACACGTCGGTGCCATCGGTGGTATCTGGGGAAAGATTTTAGCCTTCCTGGCCAGTTTGGTAATTGCTTCCCTACCGGTCACAGGCTTTCTGATCTGGTGGGGTCGACGTAATAAGAAAAAACCTACGGCACGGACCAGAAAGCCCATTCCGAATCGGGCCGTACCTGTTGATGCATGAGTGCTTACGTTCTCTTCTTCGGCGGTGGTAGCTCAGCGACGGTGATGGTTACCAACTCAGCCAGCCAGTCGGCATCTTCGACCTGGTCCTCGATCAGGAAGCTGTTCTTGGCGCCTTCGTAGGGCGGAGCTTCCACCACTTCGCCGATAAACTGGCGTCCGCCTTCAGTGGGCTTCACAAAGAGCTTATTGTCACAGATCACCCCGAAGAAGATGCCATTGGCATACAGCCCGTATTCGCCGAACATCTTTTTGGCAATGATATCGCCGGCACCGGCCATTTGCCCGGTCACGTAGTCTACGAAGGATGGATCGCTGGGCATTGTGGTGAAGGACTGGCTCCGAAAACAGGCATGAACTCGCGTGAGCTGCTTCGGAGGTGGTTAATGTATTTGGTCAATATAACGATTTGAAGTCACGGAGGGGCCTGTTTTCGGAGCCGAGTTATTCATTCTTCCTCTTCCAAATGACTTTCAATGTCATCTTTCAAAATTGGGATATGCCTTTTTAATATTCCCCAGATTACCGCGTCATCCACTTTGTCGTATCCGTGAATTACGCGATTTCTTAAGTCTACTATTTTTCTCGAATTTTGAATTTCCACTCCCAATTCCAGGTCTAGAATCCTGCGCATAGCCTCGCCAATGATTTCCAATTCTCTTTCTACTGCTCGTTTAACTAGTAGGTCTTCCTCGTATTCAAAAAAAGAGGTCACATCGGCGATAAATTCTTCGATGTGGGAAATTGATTCTGAGATATCCAAGAGGTATTTTTTAAGTTGAGTCCTCTTATCCATCTACTGTAACCTTTTCAGCATCAAACAAAAGTTGTTTTGTTGAGTCTATTTCTTCTTTAAAGATGGGGTTTTTCACACTTCTTATTGTCACTAAATCAACTGTTCTTTCGAATAGAGATTCAAGGTCGTAACACATTTCAAAAAAGTTGTCAGCATATTCTTCAAGTGATATGGTTTCGAATTCGACGAGCAAGTCGATATCACTTTCCTCATGAAATTCCTCGGTATTTACGGACCCAAACGTGTACAGTTTTTTTACTTGTCTGGTTTGACAGATTTGCACTAAACGTTCGAGATTGTCTTCTAGAATAGGTCTCATATACTTTTGTCAGACTTTTCAAGATAGAAAACATTGTATTATGCTGTAAGGTTCCTCCGTGAACGGGCTCCGAAAACAGGCATGCACTCGCGAGAGCTGTTTTTAGAGGGGTTATTCTATTAGGTCAAGATAGCAATTTTGAAGTTACTGAGGGCCTGTTTTCGGAGCCGGAATCCCAACAGGTTAATCTGAGTGATAATTCATTCTTCTTCCTTAATATGAACTATATTTTTTATCAATTCTATAAATTCCCGGGTAGGTATCATTAGAGGAACTACGTCCTTTTCCTGGAAATCAAAAAAGTCACCGTAATCACCTTTTTGTCTCCAATCGAAAAGATCCCCATATAGTTTTCCATATTCTAAAGGCATAATTCCGGATTTAATAAAATCCATAAAGAACTGTGTCTTGACACCCGAGTGAGATTTATTTATCTTTCCCGACAGTAGTGTCCGGTTAAAAACACAAAAACCTTTATAGATTTTTGTTTTTCAGCAACTTACAAAGGTTTTCTCCGGAAACGATTTGAAACGCCCCAAAGA
>JASBTH010000381.1 GCA_030148525.1 Saprospiraceae bacterium
ATTGGTATCCAAATTGAAAAACCGCTTCAGGACCTTATTGTCCTCTTGCAGGATCTTCTCATTCATCAGGGACCGGTAACTATTGAATTCCTCGACAATCGACATGGAGCAGGTGTACTTTTATGAATCATAAAAGTAAAAAAAAAGCAGAGAGCACGAGGCCCTCTGCCAATAATCCTCGTTAAGAAACCCTTCACAAATGTGCTCTTCCGGGGGAGGATAAGCCCCGTTGTATGTCTGGCTTATTACAGATCGGAGTTCGCTCGTTTTCGCTCCCTTGACCCTGGCCATTGCGGCGGCGTCAGCGGGGGGATTCCCCGGCTATCCGATATATTGATGTATTGGTTTCCGTGAACACTATTTTGATTGCACTGATCGGTGAGGGTCCAGTGCCTGACCAGGATCAGACCGAAGTCGGTGGTCAGTAATTCATCTTGCCAGGCTATATCCATGGCGCATAATTCATGAATTTCCGTTGGAAGTGATTGATTGCGCAAGTAAGGGAAGCCGGTATATTCCGGGCCAACTTGTTCGGGCCACTGATCGGCACGGGAAATGGTAATATGTGTGGCTGCGGGAAGCTGCACATCCGAAAAGGATGGCCGGTCGAGGGTTAGTAACTGTACAAAGTACCCCTCGTTACCGCGATCATCTGAGGCCGACCATTCGCGGGCAATTACGCCCCTTGCGTTGGTGTAAAATGAAAAGTCCTGTATTGTGTAAACTCCCGCCTGACCGGGAAGTAGAAAGGTAAATTCATCGCCGCTGCGCAGATAAGGGCTAACCCATTGATCCTCCTGCAGAGTAGCAAAAGTAGGGTTCCCATTTACTAAAAGGCGGGGGGACACCTCAGATGAGGTAATAATGGAGCTCCCATTCAATGTCCAGCCAAAGTAAACGTAACCGCTGGCCGGTACAACAATCGTAAAATTGCCTTCCTGCCCGCGCGCCACTTCAACCGGAGTATTATTAGTCCCTTCAACCAATAACTTTGAATCAGGAGCTCCGGTGACATCTACCCCATCGTCACCATGTATCTTGCCACTCGTCCAGCGGGACGGGTGAAAATATCCGGTGAAGCCGTGGACACCACAGCCCAATTCGAAATACTCGTCCGAAAAAGTCAACGAGACGACTGCTCCACACTCCGACACCACTGTTGGTTTCGGAATATTTGTGGTCGATTGTACCTCCTGGCAACTCAGGCTATAATGTGCTGGTTGTACTTGGAGTACGCACGTATCGCGTGAATGACCGGTTGGGGCAATCGCTGCATGCTGTTCTTCAAACGCTGTGAAATTGGATGTAAGCGAGACTGAAATATTCGGCCCCAAGGCCGATATTGGATTTCCAAAAAATCCTATCAGGCAGGCTGTTGCCAGCCCATTTTGTATCGGTCTTTTCATGAAATTACTAGTTTGGAGGGATTTGAAGGTTTACTTCTGATCCGTCCGGCCCAATGCATGTTTAAGGCAGGAGAACGAAAAATTGGGCTTCAATTCTAGTAAGTCCTAATCGACCGTTAGGTATTAACGCATAAAACATGGGATGTATCGGTTTATGGGACAATGGATGTTTACATAGTAAACACCGAACGCTTACTACAAATATACTTTTTTAACCTCCTTAGCCAATACCGTTTAACTGGTATTTTTTGTATAAAATTTTTGTTAATGCGTTCGTCAGTGGTTTGTTTTCGAACAATTTTTGCGCAACGCAGTTATGCATCGGACAATTATACTCGCGCGGAATATTTGGGCTTCGTCCAAACATTCCGCGCGAGTATAATTAACAAGCAGCTAATCTATTTTATATGCGCGTAAAAAAGAAAGAGTGGAAACAACAGCTACCCCAACCCCTCGACGTGGTTTGGGATTTTTTCTCCCGGCCGGAAAACTTGAACGACATGACCCCGGAGAAGGTCTCCTTCGAAATTCTGTCCGACGTTACCGGGCTAAATATGTACGAGGGGATGATCATTGCCTACCGCATTAGTCCTTTTGGAGGGATCAAAATGAATTGGGTCACCGAGATTACCCATATTCACGAAAAATCCTATTTCGTGGATGAGCAGCGCTTTGGACCCTACGCCATGTGGCACCACGAACACCACTTCGAAGCAGTCGATGGCGGCACCCTGATGACCGATCTGTTGCACTATAAGGTCCCCTATGGACCCATCGGCACCCTGGCCGACCGGCTATTCGTTTCCGGTATGGTGGATGAGATTTTTGGCTTTCGCCAAAAAGCCATGATCGAGCGCTTTGGCAGTTAAATGGATACTTGTTTCCAGGTACCCCTCCGAAAGAGGATAGCAGCAATGATGGCCAGGGCTGTTTCGGCAATCGCGATGGCCCAGCAAACTCCGGCCAGTCCCATGTCCAGTGTAACCGCCAGGAAATACCCAAGGGGGATCTCCAGTAACCAAAAGCAAAAAATATTGATCAGCATGGGCGTTCGCGTATCCCCTGCTCCGTTGAAAGCCTGACTCAGTACCATGCCGTAGGCAAAAAATACATAGCCCAGGCATATGATACGCAAGGTGACGACTCCTGCTTCCACCACGGCTGGTGTATCATCGAATAGTTGAATGATCCAGGGAGCAAAAATGATGTAGATCAAGGATACACTGACCAGAAATATCGTATTTATCAGCCCTGCCCGCCAAACGGATCGCTCCGCCCGGTTCGGTTGTCCTGCTCCCAGGTTTTGACCCACCAGGGTAGCAGCGGCATTGGATAAACCCCAGGAAGGGAGGATGGTAAATATGATCAGCCGAATGGCAATTACGTAACCTGCTACCGCTTCATCGCCAAACATGGCAATAATACGCATCAGGAAAATCCAGCTGGCCGAGCTGATCAGAAACTGTAAAGCCCCATTGGCCGATACCTTCACCAGCCGGCGGATGATATCCCACCGGATGCGAAGGTGTTGAAGGGTAAGGCGTACTACACTGCTGCCCCTGATCAGCAACCAAAATTGAAATAGTACGCCGACACCACGACCGGTGGCCGTGGCTATAGCGGCTCCCTTCAGACCCAGCTCCGGGAAAGGACCAATGCCGAAAATAAGCAGTGGATCCAGGATGATGTTGATGCCGTTAGCGAGCCATAAAGACTGCATGGCCAGTGAAGCATCTCCGGCTCCCCGAAAAATACCGTTGAGCAAAAAGAGTAGCATGATCACCACATTGCTACCCATCACGATCCGGGTGTAAATGGCACCCTCGCGAATCACCTCTTCGCTGCCTCCCATGAGCTCCAGGATGCGGTCGGCATAAATAACCCCCACCATGCCGATCAGCACCGATACCAACACGCCAATGCCAATTGCCTGGACAGATGCAACGGCAGCTGCTTCCGGGTTTTTTTCGCCGATCCGGCGTGCTACCATTGCGGTAACGCCCATACTCATCCCGATGGATACTGAATACACCAGGGTGATCACCGATTCGGTAAGGCCTACGGTAGCGACAGCTTCGACCCCAATGCGGGAAACAAACAGGATATCGATGACGGAAAACAGCGATTCCATCACCATTTCCAGAATCATGGGTATGGACAATACGAGCAAGGCCCGGTTGATGCTCCCGGTAGTGACCTCTTTTTCCGCGCCTCGAACTGCCCCCCAGAAAAAACGCAACCCTCTCTTAAGTCGACTCATTACGGAAGTGATATATCCCAAATACAATCAACCTTCCAGTAGTTTGACTTAACCATTGAGAGGCAGGTGTACAGTCGGGTATTTGAAATTACAACCTAATTACTTCTATGCTTCCCGAAAAGTTCCATCATCTATCAGGTAGTGCTTATATTCCGGAAAAAAAGGGATTATGTCTTTCAAAAACTATGTATGGCTCGTCTGTGGGTTGCTACTGCCCGGTCTGATAGCGGCTCAGTCAGCCAGTAAAAAAGCAATTACCCACGCTGATGTGGCCGCCTGGCATGAGATCAGCAGAGATCAAATATCCAATGACGGTCGCTGGGTAACTTACGAATTGGTTTCCGAAGTGGGGGATCCGACACTCGTGGTCTACGATGGTGTCACCGAAAAGGAATGGCGTTATGAACGCGGATCCAGGGCCGAAATAAGCGCCGGTAGCCGTGTGATCACCTTCACCATCAAACCGGGTGAGGAAGAGGTAAAAGATATGAAGCGTCGCGGTGTCTCCCGCAAAGATCTTCCCGGCGATACCCTGGGAATCCTAAACCTGGAGACCATGGAATTGGAAAAAATGGCCGGCCTGGAATCGGTGCAAATGCCCGGCAAGTGGAAGGATTGGCTGTTCTACCAAGTCCAACCTGCTGAACCGGATACGGCTTCCGCCAAAAAACAAAACGATGAGAACGGCTATCACTTACAGGTGCGATCATTGGCAGATGGAACCGTTATCACCTTGCCTTTTGTCAAAGAATTCGTATTGGCCGAACGCTCCCCGGCCCTGGCATTGGTGACTACGGGCACGGACGATATGGCAGCCGGCGTGTACCATTGGCAACCAGGCTCCGATCCTTCTTTAGTGCTGGAGGGGCCGGAAGAGGTGAAGCAAATGGGCCTCGACCGCGATGGGGAACAACTGGCTTTCCTAGCCTATATGGATACCGTCGAACATCGCGTGACTCCTTACCAATTGTACCATTGGTCGGCTACGGGAGGCAATGCCTCTGCACTGGCTGACGATCAATCGGATTTTCTGCCGGACGACTGGCGCCTGTCGGAGCACGGTCGAATCTATTTTTCGCGCAGCGGGCAGCGCCTGTTTTTCGGTACGGCACCCCAGCCGATCCTGGAGGACACCTCCCTGCTCGAGGAGGAAATCGTACAGGTAGAGGTATGGACTACCCAGGACGCCCGTTTATATCCCCAGCAAAAAATTCAAATGAACCGGGATAAACGACAGACCTATCTGGCCATGTACGATATTACGGGTAATCGCTTCCGACAGTTGGAAAACCTGGATATGCCCAATGTCTCGGTAGGTGACGAAGGGAATGCCCGCTACGCCCTGGCACAAAACGATGAGCCTTACCGGATACGCACCTCCTGGGAAGGCTATCCGCCGGCCAAGGATGTCTACCTCATGGATCTGCAAACCGGTAATTCCAAAGAAATAGCTACCGAAATGAAGGGATACCCGTCCCTGTCGCCTGCCGGTAAGTACGTGTACTGGTTTGATTACCCAACCAATAATTGGCATGCGTACGCTACGGATTCGGGAAAGAGAATCCAACTCACTAATAATGAAACCGTTGCCTTCTACGACGAGACGGATGATCATCCTGATTATCCGGGGCCCTATGGCAGTGCCGGCTGGACCACCAACGATGACTTCTTCTTGGTTTACGACCGGTACGATGTCTGGCAGATCGATCCGAATCAGAAGATTCGGGCTTATAACCTGACGAATGGGCGGAAAATGAAGCGCCGTTCCCGATACATACAGGTCGACCCGGAGGAGCGGGCTATCGAAGAAGTAGGCCCGTTGTTGTTCCACTTTTTTGACGAGGAAACGAAGCGGGAAGGCTACCAGCAATTCAATATCCATACGGGGGTTAAAGAGGTCATCGAAGAGGGGCCATACCGCTACGATCGCCGCCCGTCAAAGGCTAAAAATACTGATCGGTGGTTGTTTACCCGCGAAAGCTTTACGACTTTCCCCAATCTGCTGTATGGCCGGACCCTGAATTCCTACACCCAGATCAGCGATGCCAATCCGCAGCAGGACGAATTTCGCTGGGGAACCATCGAATTGTTCGATTTCGTTTCGCTCGATGGAGATCCATTACAAGGATTGCTGGTCAAGCCCGAAGATTTTGATCCCAATAAGAAGTACCCGATGATCGTGAACTTCTACGAACGCAGTACCGATGGCCTGCATAGTCACCGCGCACCGGAGTTTCATCGCTCCACCATCAATTATTCCTATTACGTAAGTAAGGGCTACGTCATTTTCAATCCGGATGTGCCCTACAAGATCGGCTACCCCGGTGAAAGTGCATACAATTCGGTTATGGCCGGTGTACAGGCTTTGTTGCAGGAAGGCTATATCGATCGCGAGAATATTGGTGTTCAGGGCCACAGTTGGGGTGGTTACCAGATCGCTCACCTGGTTACCAAAACCAACCTCTTCAAGTGTGCTGAAAGTGGGGCGCCGGTGGTCAATATGATCTCGGCCTACGGCGGTATCCGCTGGGGATCGGGCATGAGCCGTATGTTTCAGTACGAGCATACCCAAAGCCGGATCGGTGGATCGCTCTGGGAAAAACCCCTGCTCTACATTGAGAACTCGCCTATTTTCTCCATCGACAAGATCAAAACGCCCTTGCTGATCCTGCACAATGACGAAGACGGCGCCGTGCCCTGGTACCAGGGGATCGAGTTTTTTGTGGCCCTGCGTCGACTCGGCAAGCCCGCCTGGATGCTCAATTACAACGGCGAACCGCACTGGCCACTGAAACCGCAGAACCGTCGGGATTTCCAGACCCGGATGGCGCAGTTTTTCGACCACTATCTGATGGGTGCTCCCAAACCCGAGTGGATGGAAACAGGGGTGCCGGCCATGGAAAAAGGTATTGACCAGCACCTGGAGCTACTGGATCGACATTAAAAGTCTGACTTA
>JASBTH010000384.1 GCA_030148525.1 Saprospiraceae bacterium
GGTTATACCGACAACGAAGTGGTTTGCCCCCCAACCACTTCGAGTCGAGTATATACTCGCGTGAAAAGGTTGGGCAAAGCCCAAACCTTTTCGGAAGCGGTATATTACACCTTCGCGGCGAAATTTAGGTCTTTTGCGCCAGGAGCCCCATTCTTAACCTAAAAAATTCGTAGATTGAAAGAGAAACATCTAAATATCCTTGGAATTAAATCCAAAAAATCTACTTCCCTCGATATGAAACAGCTCGACCGTATTGATCACCGCATTCTGGAAATTCTCCAACGGGATGCTAAATCAACTATAAAAGAGATTGCCGGGCAACTTGGAATGACTACCACCCCTGTATACGAACGTATCAAACGCATGGAGGAAGACGGCTATATTCAGCACTATGTTGCACTATTAGATCGCAAACTCCTCGGATACAATACCGTTGCCTTCTGTACCTTATCTCTGAAAGAACACGCTCAACCTTTTCTCAAAAAATTTGAAGAGGATGTAAAAACGCTGGACGAGGTAGTCGAATGCTACCACATTGCCGGTATGTACGACTACCTGCTGAAGGTCATCGTAAAAGACATGGAAGACTACCAGCGTTTCATTATCGATAAATTGGCCGCCCTGGAGAATATTGGCAATGTGCAGTCTTCCTTCATCATGCAGGAAATCAAGCACTCAACAGCCCTCACTCTTAAGGGCTGATCCGCAGGTGATAAAATCGTGTTTTTCCCCAAAAAGAGGGGTGAATAAGACAACGCAAATCTATTCAGTCCGTATCAGATACGAAAACCCTCCGATATATTGTTTGCCAGCAGACTAATTCCGTAAGAGACTTTATCAGGTTGCTACCGGGATAACAACTTCCTTCGTATCTTAGGTCTGCCCAATACCGTTTGACAAACAATTGCCAGGAATAAAAAGAATTCATACTTCCCCGGCCTTTGTTTACTGCTGCTAGTGCTCTGGACTTCTGTATTTAATGCATGCTTTATTGCATAATTACACTCCCCCCCAAATAAGAAGTTCGATTACCAAAGCGTTACACTTGCGTATTCACTACCCCCCTCGTTCCTGAACCCCTTGCCCTTTGGAGTGCCGGAGGAGCAATCTTGTTGTATAAAATCTATTCCGTATGCGCATTCATGTACTTGTGTTGAGCTTGCTGACCTGTCCGTTTTTTCTTAAGGCTCAGGATTTCGAACTGGGTATAACTGCCGGTGCAGCACTTTACGAGGGAGAATTAGCCCCACTGGAAATTGCGGACTATTTTCAAACGTTTCGCCCGGCTGTCGGACTTTTCGGCCGTTATCATTTTTCTCGCAGTATAGCGGTCCGCTCCGATCTGAGGTACGCAACTATCTACGGCAATGATGAGATCGCCGGCAGAAATCGCGGCTTCAATTTTCGTACGCAATTAGTGGAATTATCCCTGTCCGGAGAGTGGACTTTATTCCGTTTACGACTGGGACCTGGCCTATACGCAGCCCCTTACGCTCAGTTTGGCGGTGGTCTGTTGTACTTCAACCCCCAGGGTGACCGCGATAATACCTACTACGACCTGGCCCCGCTGGGCACTGAAGGACAGGGTTTGCCCGGTAATCCCGGGGTGTACAGTCAGTTTACTTATGTCCTCTTTGGTGGCGGTGGTGCCAAACTCGAAATCAATGATCGCTGGACCATCGGAATAGAAGGGGCTTTGCGGTATACGGGTACAGATTACCTGGATGATGTGAGTACCAATCCGGTTACCTACCGGGAAGTGCTCGATGGTAATGGTTCCCTGGCGGCTCATTTTAGCCGGCCTAATTTCAATTTAGACAGTGACGATCCCGATGCCACCTACATCCGCGGCGGTGAAGCACAGGACTACCTATTCATGGCTGTTATAACTGTCTCTACGAAATTGGGGTCCGGAGGAGGCTTTCGCGGTGGTGGCCGACGCGGACAACTGGGCTGCCCGACCAATTTTTAATGTATCGTGAGGTTGGGCACCGACTTTTTCGCAAAGTGCTGGTATTGACCTCCCGGTAAAGGTTGCAGGTATTGGGTATATGGATTTAAGAGCGTGTTTGGGATTTATCCTTTGGACTGCAAATGCAATCTTATCCCTTGAAATTCAGCACATTAAAAAGAAAATTTAACCTTAACCTCAGCCTCAACCTAATTCATTTGCAACCGCGGGGTAAATCGATCCTGAGGATTCATGCCACGGGCTTCACAGTATTTCTGGTGCCGCGCTTCGGCCGGCCAGAATTCCCCGGCTGGTTCAAGGGTAGTTGCCACCCGGTAGCCGTTTTGTGATAGTTGATGCATCAATTTTTTGGCGGCAGCCAGCTGATCTTCATCATGGTAGAATATAGCCGACCGGTACTGGCCTCCGCGCCCAGTACGATCAACCGTGGGATCGTGCATATTGAAAAAGTAACGGGCCAATTCAGCAAAAGTGGTTTGCTCCGGATCATACGTAACTTCCACGGCCTCCGCATGACCAGTTTCTTTTCTGCACACTTCCTTGTACGAAGGATTTGATGTATGCCCGCCGGTAAAACCTACTTTGGTTTTCAAAACACCTTTCTGCCGGCTGAAGAAGTATTCTTTACTCCAGAAACAGCCGGCAGCAAAGGTCGCTACTGCGGTTTTTTTTTCTCGTGATCCATTTGCTCCCATTTCTCCTGAGAAATGAAACGCATGGACAGCGAATTTACGCAGTGGCGGGTATTCTTTTCGGTTAAGCGCTCTCCCGTGAAAACGTGGCCGAGGTGACCTCCGCAATTGTTGCAAAGAATCTCGGTGCGCCGTCCATCTGCATCCGTTTCGCGGCGAACAGCCCCGGGGATCTCATCGTCAAAGCTAGGCCATCCACAGCCCGAATCAAATTTATCTTCGGACCGGTAGAGGGGGTTTTCACAGCGGCGGCATACAAATACGCCATTAGCTTTGGTATTATTAAACTCTCCACTGAAGGGCATTTCCGTTCCCTTGTGTACGATAACGCGCTCTTCTTCCCGGGTGAGTTCATTCCAGTCTTCCGGCTTCTTCATGATCGTTATTTTTGCAGTAGACTAACATCAGAAATCTTCAAAAAGATGTCTTTTCCTGATGCCTTTCGGCAAAAAAGGGCGTTTCGTTAATCTGTTTTTATTCCAGCCTCCCGTAAAACCTTAAGTGCTTCCTCCACATTTTCCGGTTGAGTGTACAACTCCACCTCACCGATAGATGGGATGGCGGAATCTCCTTTGTTTACAATATGACTTTCAATATCGTGCTGCTTGAGTTTATCTTCTGCTATTTTTACCTGATAGAGCTCTGAGGCAAAAAAAATGCGAATCCATCCTTCTTTCATATGTTTTTCTGTTTTGAGTATGATAATTTCTTTTCTCCGGTCTGTTCAACCTTCTTCCTTCCCGTATTGGTTTGGAAATTGGTGCAGACCCTACTAATAGTCGTAAATCTATCCGAATGTTCAAACCCTATGTTCATCAAATTGCGAATAAAGCTCGAAACTGCACTATATGTGCCGACCACCTGCCACTTGGACCATCTCCCCTGTTTCGAATACATCCGAATGCACGAATTGCCCTGATCAGTCAGGCTCCGGGAAGGGTAGCTCACAAATCGGGGGTAGTTTGGGATGATAAAGGAGGACATCGTCTTCGGGAATGGATGGATGTTGATTTTTCCACCTTCTACGAATCCGACCTCTTTGCCGTTCTCCCTATGGGATTTTGCTATCCGGGGAAAGGGAAAACCGGTGATCTACCTCCCCGCCCTGAATGTGCTCCACTATGGCACGAGCCCCTGATGCAATTAATGCCCAACATACAAACCAGTATACTCATCGGGCAATACGCGCAACGAGCTTATCTGGGAAACCAGTTCCGAAAGAACCTTACCGAGACCGTCCGGGCTTTTCCCGATTTTTTGCCCGATTTTTTGCCATTACCCCATCCATCACCCTTAAATCAACGCTGGGTAGTCCGGAATGAATGGTTTAATCAGGATGTTATCCCTGTTCTTCGCAAAACAGTTCAAAATGCGCTCAACAGTCTCTAGAAAAAGAACTGGGCGCCCACCACTGCCCGTACTTCCTCCGTATCACCCCGGAAGAAGGTGGCACTAATACTTGCAATATCGAACGGACTGATAAAGATGCCTCCTCCGTAACTGTAGTGCCAGACATCGGAATCTTCACCATCGATCCAAACGCGCCCGTGATCAAAGCCAACCTGAAACCCTACACTAAACGGCAGAGTAAGGTTTCCACTCTCCAGCGCTTTCCAGCGCAAGTCAATATTTTGGTAGAAACTCGTCCGCCCGGTAAACCGATCGCGACGAAATCCCCTAAAGTTACTCTCCGGCCCAATACCTCCCAGGGTGGCTGCCTGGAAAAAAAGGTAGTCGTCATTTAACAGATGCTTCCCCCCTACCCTGGTAGCAACTACCAGCCGGTGGTTAGGGTCTAAATTGCGCACCAGGCTGAACGACCCTTCCAATATACCCAATCCCTCCTGATCGGAATTTAGCGCCTGCCGCCAACTGGCTGACAGGTTCAGTCCTAAGCCCAGCGTGGGAAAGGCCACATCGTCAAAATTATGATAGGAAAAGTTTACCTGACCACCAGCATAAGAAATCCCGTCAAATACATCCGGATTGATCTGATCGCCTATCTCGTCGATGAATCGCCCTTCGGTTCGCTCGATCCGCACGGTTTCGTACAGCGGCCCGACCGAGAAGAAGGATGCTTCACTAAAGCGGCGCATCAAAGCCGGAAAAACATCAATACGCTGCTCCCTTACTCTGTAAAAATCATCTTCCAGGTCGTCAGACAGGTCCAACTCTTCCTCCAGGTTTTCGGATTCATTGCCGAACCCGTAAAAGTTACTGGTGTACAGGGCCGATTGAGCCGTTCCCAAAACCTGTATATCCCAGTTGCCGAACACATCGATAAATTCACCGCGGTAATTAGCCCTAAAACCACTGGTGGCAAATGCATAGCGCAGTGAATAGGTATGAAAGGTGCTGTACGGGCTTTTGCGAAAGCCATAAGTAGTTGCCTGACCGGTCACGCCCGCCAGGATGCCATCGTCCGGATTGTAAAAGACGGAGGGCAGCAGGAACCCAAAATCGTATTCATAATCCAGTGATCGGCGGTTATAGGTATTCAGGGCCGGATCATCGGTCAGGCGCATCTTTAGGCCGGGGCCTTTCTGAATCGTATTCATCTCCTGGGGAAAATCGTAGACCAATGCTTTTCCCGATCCATTAATCAGGCTATCGAGGTAGGTATCTTCTTCGACGCCGCCGATCATCCGTATTTTTATCGCCCGGCTCCCGCGGGTACCGCGAAGGCGGTATTCATCCTGGTCCTCCCCTCCGTACAGGCGTAATTCTTTAGTTTCACCGGGTAAAAAGGTGCGATCGTAATAGATGTATTTGCGCTCAAAATCATCGGTCAGGCCCCATACGCGAACCCGGACTTTCCCCTTTTCCAGGTAATCGATCAGGAACAGATCTTCCTGCTCGGTACCGGGGATATCAACTTCCCTGGCCCGGAACTCGTACATGCGACGAGCGATAGATACCAAGTCATCCCGACGCCCTTTTAGTTTAGCAATGATCTCTTCGGCACTCAGGTCGTAAATAATGTCGGGCCAGTTTTCGCGGAATGCGGCCTCGATGATCTCATCAGTTACATGTTCCTGGATGTATTTCGCTTCGCGTTCCCAATCCTCCCATGCCAGGCCATTCAGGAAACTGGGGTCAAAATAGCGGGCATTATAACTCGTCCATTTGATCTTGGAAACTTTCCGTTTATAGGGTCGGAAATTTCGCGTTTGTGCACTAACCGCGCGCACGATGGATGTCAGAAACCCATCGTATTTGGAGAACGCCTGGTCCCGGTCGCGGGGAATGGGGCGATACATCTCGATCTCTCCCTCATCAAAAATCGCCCAACGCCACTGATCGTCGTGCCGGTCCCAGTCGCCGATCATGAGGTCAAATAAGCGGGAACGAACCACCCAGTCCTGATCGATCTGTTTATCGTGATGCTCGAGGGTTTCTTCGATGGCGTCCCCGGAACTAACAATATCCTCGGGGTAACCAAAGTTTTCGGCATCGGGCCATACATCGTCGTCAGGTCGTTCTTCCACGAGGTATAGCGCTTCCGCAAACTCCTCATTATGGATGGACAGGCCGGGTTGTTTGGGTACGTAGAACAGTTTGGGTTGGGTATAGTAAATATTTGCTGCTTTTGCGAGGGGCGGAAGGGCGGTAGCCGCCAGTGGATGTGCCGAGCTGAAATTATCCTGGAGGATGTCTTTAACAAAGGATTTATTGAACGGGTAAGGAATCGTTCGGGTTGGATCCTTTTTGACCGATCGCATATTGTATTGCTGCCCGTCTTCATTCTCCAGTCGCAGGGAATTAGTCTGGTAGCCACCTCCGCGTTTTACGGGGATGAGCCCGCCTTTATAGGTGGCCAGGTCGAGTTTCGGTACCTTCAGAGCTACATCGTAGGTGCTCCGGTAGTGCTCGCCCCAAAGGAAATCTCCGAAGGCATTTCGCTGGTAGTTTCGATCGTCCAATTCTGTATAGACTGAATCTCTGGGTGCTTCGTATTGATCGTAATCGGGAAGCCGTTTTTCTTCTTCTTCAATCCGGGGTTTCTTCATTTGTCGCTGCTGGACAACGCGGGCGTTTCCGCCTTCCATAGCATAGTAGGTCACCCAGGATTCGTGGTCGTCAAAAAAGTCGATCCGGGCAAAGCCAGCTTTCCCGTAAGTAAACAGGGCACCATTTCCCGTATGAGCCGGATCTGCATCTGCCCCTGCACCGGTAACAATGAAAGACTGATTATCCTGTTCGTGATACTGTTGGTTATTTTCGTGCGATCCGGCAAAAATGAAGGAACCATTCTTTTGGGCTGCATCTACGAGAATATTCTTAAAATCGCGATACCTGGGATGCATGATATCTTGACGAGTGCCGGCCGAGGATCTGATCAGGGTGGCTACCGACCCTAGTACCGGTAGCGGCAGATATGCATTTTCTTTCCAGAACGT
Source organism: Saprospiraceae bacterium (assembly GCA_030148525.1). Classification (GTDB taxonomy): domain Bacteria; phylum Bacteroidota; class Bacteroidia; order Chitinophagales; family Saprospiraceae; genus DT-110. The sequence goes on from JASBTH010000384.1 coordinate 7,065, forward strand.
AAGGGGAAACAAGTGGCGTTTTATCGGGTATTCCCCTCCACGGGGTCCGTTACTAAAAGGCGGATGATGCGCAGCGATGACCACGTTCTTGGTGCGGTTACCCTTTACGGCATCTTCGTAAAAAGGCAGAAAGTTATTCCGGCTGCGTACCTCACAATCAACATTCACTCCAGCCTGGCCGGTCCAGTCGGATAGCCACCATTCTGAATCCAGCAAAATCAGAGTCAGGTCGGTATTCACCTCAATTTCGGCCGGATCGCCGCATTCGGCATCGGGAAAAAGGACTTCATCTTCATCCCAGGCTTCCTCCAGGTAATCTTGTTGGCGCTTCAGGCCTTTGAGTCCGTAATTAGCCCAATCGCGATCACCGGAAAGAACGTATATATCACCCTCAAAGGTACTGGTGGTGGAAACCAATGCGTCCAGGGAAGCTTTTGCCTTCGCATAGGCTTGCTTCTCGCGCTTAGGAGGCATTCCATCGGGCACATTACTACCCAAAACCAGCAAGCCGGAAGTTTCCGATGCTTGTTGTAATTTTTCTGCCAGTGCAGGAAAAACAGGATCATTGGGTTCGGCCAATCCGGTATTTCCAATCAGGTACAGGGAGTAGGATGGCGTTTGGTCGGGAAACACCTTGGGGCCTTCTGCTGTCGCCCTAATTTCCTGCATCTGGTAGGTGGCACAGGAAGATAACGCAAGCAGCAGAACAACTGTCATCCACCGCAGGGCATAGAAAGGGCTCGGCTCGAGGGAGGTAAGAACTGACATAGGAGTTGACATTAAATTTGATGAAGCTGATCCGGAGTTTTATCCATGCGGTAACCATCCAGTGATTCGGGCTGTCGACCCAAGTGAATGATCCGACTACCAGTTTGGGCAATAGGATCGACACTTTTTCCGATCACGATACCCGACTCCGGGGCAAAGTAAGATTTTTTCAACCCACCAAAAATATCCCGTAACTCGGCCATTAGCTGTCCTTTCTCTAACATTTGACCTATTTTAACCGGAACATTCAGAATCCCTCCATCATCTGAATACAACCAGAACGAGTCGGGACAATATATGGTTGACTGTACCCGTCGGGGCCCATTTGATTCGATCATGTTCAGGTCGACCATTACATTTTCCACCCCACGTAGAGCATCACCGATGACATCGAACTGAAAAATGTGCGGATCGCGCAGTTCAAGCGTTATGGCTTCGATTCCCATCGAGCTGGCGGTTCCCCTAAAGGTACCGTCATTAGCTGCATTGTGCAGAATTATATCCGGATTCTGCAGTCGGGCCATTCGAGCAGTGGCCTTGCGGTCCATATCGGCGCGAATATACCAGGAATTGACACGTCCGGCGCTGGCCGTATGTAAGTCTATCAGATAGCCTAGAGATGGCAATAGTTTTTGTACCAGGCGATGGATATAAATTTCGCTTACGTTGCCATCGGGCCGCCCGGGAGCAATCCGGTTGAGATCTGTTCCGTCGTTAAACTGGCGTTGGTGGAGCATTAGCCCGGGTACATTGAGGGTCAGTGCTCCAACGATGGTCCCTCGCAATAAGCGGGGGTCTATATTGCGAATCAACCGTTGAATGACCGGTATGCCATTGAGTTCGTTCCCGTGAATGGCCGCAGTGATCCCTAATACAGGACCCTCTTCCAGGCCACGGGCAATGACAACCGGGATGTGAATGGATTCTCCAAAACCATCCGATACGAGATGCAACCAACGCCGGTGAATAATACCGCCCGGCAAATCCTGGAGGTCCAATTCGTCAATGATGGGTGTTTCTGCTTTTCTCATACGCAACAATCAATACCGAATGTACATAATTGCCGGTATACCGCTTCCGAAAATTGGAGAATCCCAGCACGAAGTACCGGGCCGCAAAACCAATTCCCTATCGGTGTATTTGATTCGCTCGCCTGGCAGCACAACAAAAATGACCTTCTCCCGGGTCGGGAGAAGGCCACTACTTTACACTCACTAGTTTATGAAACTTAAGCCGACTAAATGAATAGTGCGGTTATCTTTATGTAAAACAGGGAGGAGCCTTTCTTATTGCTTAAAAAATACCAATTAATTCCATTTTTTCCAATCTCCCGGCCTTTTCAGGCACTTGGCACCCTCAATTACGTAGCAAACGGCGGCAAAGGTTTCATTAAAGATGCATTTCAACTATACGTAACATGCTCCAAAGAGCTCTTTTTTCAGCAAATGGTTGGTTGATCTCAACTTTTTCTGATCATTTTCCAACCTTTTGGCGAAAGCCGTTTCTTTCAACAAAACGATTCGATTGAACACCTTTTACACCGGAAAAGAACGCGCCCTGGTCCGGAATTGCCTGCAGGGGCATAGACGTGCCCAACGGCGCCTCTACGATGCCTACGTCGATGCCGTCTTCCACACCTGCTTGCGCATTTGTGGAGGCACCGCCGATGCGGAGGACGTAACCCAGGAAACGTTTATTCGGGTTTTCCGGCGGTTAAAAACCTTTAATGGCACATCTAGTCTGGGTGCCTGGATAAAGCGAATAGCGGTAAATACCAGCTTGAATCATATACGAGGCCAAAGGCGCCTGACAGCACTGGTAGATGCTCCCGAACCGAGTATTCCGGCACAAACCAAAGAGGTTTTTCCTGCGGACGGCCTGACTGTTGAACGAATTCACCTGGCTATTCAGCAATTACCCGATGGCAGCAGAACGGTACTGAGCTTACACCTACTGGAAGGGTATCAGCATAAAGAAATTGCCAGCATCCTGGGCATCACGGAGTCCACCAGTAAAAGCCAGTATCACCGTGCCAAAAAATTATTGCAAGGTATTCTCGAACCCAACCGTCAACGGGCGGGAAAATCGTAAGACCATGAACCATCCATCATCGATTGAAAAATATATTAACAAAAACCGGGACGAGTTCGACCAGGTTGTACATCCTCCACGGGACCGGATGTGGGAAGCGATCAGCAGCGAACAAGGCAAAACCCACCCCTGGAAGATTCAACTGGGTCGAAACTGGCGGTGGAGTATCGCTGCTGCTATCCTACTTGCCCTATCCGTTGGTTGGTGGGTGCAACGGCAGCCCCAGCCCCCCGAACCGGGCTTACAAAATCTGGCTCACTACTTTCCGGAACTGGCCGATGAGGAAGCCCGCTACCAGGCACTGATCAGTAATCAGGAAACGATGCTGGAGATCGACAAACTCGACAAGACCCTCTACCGCGATATTTTTAATGAATTAAAGGAGTTGGAAAAAATCCATCGGGATTATCTGGCCGACGTGCCAGCCTACCAGGAGCAAGAGTTGCTCGTACGTACCCTGATCAAGTACTACGAACGGAAACTGCGCATCCTGGAGCGGCTTTCTTACGAAATTGAAAAACAGAAAATACATGAAAACAGGACACACGAGATTCTTCAGTAACTGGCTATGGATCATTCTGCTATTGCCTTGCAGCCTGCAGGCACAATACCAAAAAACGTATCAGGAATCCTTTTCAGCAGCCAGCACCCTTAGCATTAACCACCAGCGAGGGGAATTGCGCGTAGTACCGAGCCCAAATAACCAGGTTCGTTACGAACTCAATGTAACCTTTGACGCCAGAAGCCAGGAGGATGCCGATAAGGTTCTGGATGCCATCAGGATGGATGCTCAGTCGGGCAGTAACCGCTTGAGCCTTACCACCGAAACGGGTATAAAAAACATGCAAACCGTGAACGGACGGTCTTCCATCACCCTGGAAAACGGAACGAAAATCAGAGGTGTCAAAGACCTGGAAATGAGCCTGGTGGTCTACACCCCCAAGGTGCGGGAGTTGGTGATCGAGGATAAGTACAACGACATTGAAGTGGCCGATGACCTGACGGCGAACCTGAACGCCAAGCTGTACAGCTCCGAAGCTAATGTCGGACGCATTTCCGGAGCCCTGACCCTGGATGCCAAATACTCGGAGATCGACTTCCAGTCAATGGGCGATGCCGACCTGACTATTTACGATTGTGATATCACCATGAAGGGGGGCGGAGCTATTAAGCTAGCTTCAAAATACTCCGATTTCAGGGCAACTACGGTAGCCAGTCTGGAGGCCGATCTCTACGATGATGATGTGGAGATGGAGCGAGTAGAAGGTACCCTTAGCATTACCGATAAATACTCGGAAATTATGATCAAGGCCTGCGGGAATACCCGGCTTGACCTTTATGATTCCGAAATTTCCATCGCGGAGGTCGGAAATATGACTATCAAGAGTAAGTATACGGAATTCAACCTCGGACGAGCCTACGTCATCGACTTTGACGTAACCTACGATGATGATTTCGAGGTGGAATCAGCTACCAGTCTGACGGCTGACAATTCGAAGTACACCACTTTTGTCATCGACGAACTCACCAGCAAACTGATCATGGAATCGTACGACGATGAGGTAAAGATCAACCGTTTGGGCTCCAAATTTTCAGAACTGAGCTTTAATGGCAAATACACCGATCTGGTGATAGGGTTACCCGGACGTTTTGCCTACCAAATCGATATGTCGACAAAGTATGGTGACTTAAAAGTCGATGAGGATGATTTTGATTTCACCCGTTGGGTAGAGAAGAACGGGCAAATTGAAGCCATTGGCAAGACGAAGAACGCCGGCACCCAAAGCCCTGTATTCACGATCCGTGGGTACGACAACAATATTCGGATTAATTAATTGGGAGGTTGACCGGCTGAGCCGTTTAGCAACAGCTCAGCCGGTCAACCTCCCGATGTATTTGGTAGAGGGTATTAGGTAGTAAGACTTGATTTAATCCTAATACCCTATACCTACTACCCCGTACTCAGAATTCACTATCCTACATTTACGGATTAGGCTACGTACAATCTCCCGGAACATTTACTTCTTCCCCTTCTCCTCCATCTGTTTTTTCTCCAAATAGGTACGGCCTTCGCTGATCCACTTTGCCGGTTCTTCACCCCGCAAATGGTGATCGAAGAATTCGGTTACCTTATTGAAGTAGTCTATTTGGTTTTCCTTTTGGCGTAAGCCATGGTTCTCACCGGCATATACCATCAGGATCATTGGTTTATGCAGCCGCCGCATTGTGATGTACATTTCGATACCCTGATGCCAATCGACGGCTCCATCCTTGTCACCGAAAGTCACCAGCAGAGGAGTAGTGATTTGTTCGGCCTGAAAGATGGGTGAATTAGCAATATATTCATCGGTAATTTCCCACCATGGCTCCCGCAGACGACCCTGGCTGGTTTCAAAGATCTGCTGATCGGGCGTACCGGAATTCCAGTAGATCGAGTTGTACATGCTGATCATATTGGTTAGCGGAGCTCCGGCTACGGCAGCAGAAAACAAATCGGTCTGCGTTACCAGAAAAGCAGTTTGGTATCCGCCCCAGCTGTGCCCCATCAAGCCGATGCGATCGCGATCGATCATTCCGGTGCCGATCATTTCCTCAACGGCAGGTACCACACACTCCACGGCGGATTCCCCCGGATGGTTGGTTTTGTATATGATATCGGGCTGGAAAACGAAGTATCCCTGCTGGACCCAATGAGTAATATTATAAGCTCTCCGGTTAGTGGGGGCAATGTAATTATTCAGACTGTTGGAACGGATCTCGTAGATATAAACGATCATGGGGTACTCTTTGCCCTCCTCATAGTTGGCCGGGTAATGCAGGGCTCCCTGCAGTTTTTTTCCGTCGGCATTGGTGTAGGTGACCAGCCCGGTTTTTCCCCAGGCATAGTCGGACTGCTGCGGATTCGTGGCGCTTAATTGATCCGGATCAGTCAATCCTTCTTTAGCGACCATCACGTCGGGCGAATCCGTATAGCTCTCTTCGACATAGGTGTACCGTTCGGCATCATCGGCCCGGCGCACACTGCGAATGCGCTTGTCTTTGTACAGGCGGGCAGTAGGTTGCCACTGCTCGTCGACCAAGACGAATCCGCTGTTTTTGGTCTTGTCGCCAAACAGGGAAAAGCCGAGACCTTCTTCGTGATCCAGATAGGGGTCTTCGTAATCGAACCGCAGGATGCGGTGGATGATCTCATCTTCGCGGCCTTCGGTAAGCCGCTCGGCATTGCCACCATCCGGCGCAAAAGACCAAACGTCGTATTCGTCGTACAGCAACAGGGCTTCATCCCCTTTCATCCAGCCACCCTGACCGTGGGGCGGAATTTTTTCGCGGGGACCATCGTAGCGATTGTCGTAAAAGGGCACGTCCTGACCTTCGGTAAGATTTACATGCTCACCCGATTCCAACTGGTAAGTATGCCAGTGTTCACCCTGAAAATAGGCGAGGTATTGACCATCACCGGAAAAGCCCGACATATAATTGGCGGGGAATTCGGTAAGCGCTTTGGTACGTGCTCCGGAGCGGACATCCACCACGTAGTAGTCGGCATGAGCCAGGCGATACTGGGGCTGGTAGGGGATCATATCTTCCAGCAAAACGTGCGTATGGCTGGGAGCAATGCTTGCGTCCCGGGCCTGCTCATCGGCAAGACGTATGAACTGATCTTCCCCAATATTCCAAACCGATAGAAAGCTGAAATCTTTATCGCGATTATAGGTCACGCGCTGGCGGGGTATGATGGGATCATCTTCCCAATGCCAGATTTCCATGTCGGGGACTTTTTCGTCTTTGTTTTGCTTAGTGGTATCCGCCGGGGTCCATTCGGCAATCCCCAGGAAGATCCGCTGCTCATCTTTGGACCAAATGGGAGCGAAGGTTTCTTTAATGCGCATTCCTTCCGGAAAATCGTTCCGGTCAGCCGGATCAAAGGTCAGGGCCTCCGGGGCTTCCGCTACGTTGCGAAAAGCGTGTAGGCGGTGATTCGCTTCGGCGAAGCTCGTATCCGTATAGACCTGAAGAAAAGCCAGGGCATTTCCCTCTTCGGCCTCCCAGTTTAATTGCTTAAAAACGGTGGTATCGCTGGCCAGTACAGTTACCCGGTTTTCCTCCAGATAGAGCAGTTCTACGCTGTTGCCGTATTTATGATCAGCCTGAATAATGTACGCCAGGAGATTACCTTCCTCGTTGAAAGCCCATTCGGCCACATTGCCAATGACCCGGGTATTACCATCCGCCAGGTTGCGCAGCATTATATTGGCAGACTCATCCCCTTTAGCGGGATACCCTTCCAGCACCAGATACTGACTATCGTCCGAAAAGGAGAAGGAACAGATATCGTCGAAGGTTTCGATGGTACCCGTACCCAGATTCAAAAGTTTGACGGTGTATTGAAGGGGCTTTTTATTTTCCCGCATTTTTTCTGCTTCCCTTTCGGTAAAATCAATACGAAAGGCGGCCCATTGCTCATCTTCCGAAAAGGCCAGGCTTGCCCCCATCGGGAATTGGTAGGCTTTTTCCCCTTCAAAGGACTGAATATGCAAGGTATCATCACCACTGGTCAGGGAAACCTGATAGCCGATCCAGCTACCTTCCTCCGAAATCTGTGGTGATCCAAGACTTTCCCATTGCTGGTAATCCTCAACCGACAGGGTAGTCTGCCCCAAACCGTTGGTCGGCTGGAAGAATACCAGCACAGCGATCAAGAAACATAAGTAGGGTACGTTCATAATTTTTGTTTTTTTGAAAAATAAAAAACCACGGTGATTTCTCCCCACAGACTTTTGGAAATCGGAGGTCGGAAATCGGAAATCGGCATGCCTTCGCCCATGCGGGCTACGGCGAATATGAAAGTAAAAGCGGCTCTATCTTTTATCTAGCCTCTTGTGGTCTTCCGTCTTACCATTTTGGGGAGTTGGGGAGTTGGGGAGTTGGGGAGTTCAAAATAATGTACTTAAAATTTTGAAAATCAATGCCTTAATTAAAAATTAAACACTAAAAATTAAAAATCGCCTGTGCCAGTAGGGCGAAGATGGAAGACACCAAACCTGATGATTGATTGAACCTTAATACCATCAAATAAGGTGGCCTGCTTATAATGGATATTCTTTGGGCGCGATCCAGCACAACTGCGTAATACCTCGGTGGCCAGGGAAGGATCAGCGCACCTCCTCAAACCTTAAACCTCACCTCAAACCTCAAACCTCAAACCTCAAACCTGTTACATATCTTTGCGCCATGGACAAAACCATCTACTACCACGTCGGCACCGGAAAAACGGGTACGACCTATCTGCAGTACCGGGTATTTCCCAAACTGAAGGGTATCGAGTACATACAGCGTACCAAGTTCAGGCGATACCCCCGACTGATCGCTAAAAGCAACAGTGAGCGGATTTTGTTATCGCGAGAATTTGATCAGCAACTGGAACGCGAAATCAAAGCCTTTACCGAGCACTACCCGGATACTACACCGATCATCGTATTCCGGCGGCACGACAGCTATATTGCTTCCCAATACCGCCGGTTTGTTAAAAATGGATTCGGTGGTACCTTCACCGACTTTTTCGACCTCGATCAGGACGAAGGCTATTTCAAACAAATTGATCTGAACTATCAACACCAGATCAAGTTGCTGGAGCAGTATTTCACCAAGCCACCCATTGTGCTCATCTACGAAGATATGCGGGCCCAACCGGAGGCCTTCTTCCGGCATTTCGCCAGGCTGGTCGGAGCTGACCTGGACCTGAATGAGGTAAACCTCCATCCCAAGCACACCTCCTACGCTCCCCAGCAACTCAAATACATGCAGCAAGTCGGCAAACGCATCAATATGCGCAAGCGACGGGTATTCCGGAACTCCGTACTGCATTTCTTCTGGAAGCTGTACATGGGGGCGATCAGATACTCCGTACTTTTTATCGGTAAACAATTACCGGCCAGCCGCTTCGACGATAAGCCACTTATCGATCCCCATGAATTGGAAAGAGTTCGGGAAGCGTATGCGGAGGATTGGGAAAAGGTGATTTCCCTGGCTATACGCCCTGTCGATAAAGACTGACCAGAAATTAGATCGCTCGTCCGCGACTCGCTGTTAGATCATACGCCTGTAGTGCCGTGGATCAAGAATCATTAAAATCGATCGGTCCTTTGGAGGGCGAACACATTGCGTACCTAACGGCAC
>JASBTH010000396.1 GCA_030148525.1 Saprospiraceae bacterium
TGCCAAACGCGTGGGTATGAATTATCAGGTTTTTGACTTCTACAAATTCCGGTCGATGTACGTAGGTGCCGACAAAATGGTGGATAAACTGCAAAAAGACAATCAATACTTTAAAGATGCGGGCGGAAAAACCCACCAGGAAGATTTACCTATGGATGATGATGAACCCTTCCTGATCGGTGAGGAAGGGCCGATCACGGAATCTATCTACCTGCAGGAAAAGCGGAAAAAACAGGAGGTTTCCTTCTTTAAAATGAGTAACGACCCCCGGATAACCAAGGTGGGACACTTCATTCGCAATACCAGTATCGACGAATTACCGCAGCTTTTCAATATTCTCAAGGGGGATATGTCGATCGTTGGTAATCGTCCCTTGCCCATGTACGAAGCGGAGGCCCTGACCACTGATCGGTGGGCCGAGCGGTTCATGGCCCCCGCGGGACTGACCGGATTGTGGCAGGTCGAAAAAAGAGCCCAGGCCACGGACATGTCACCCGAAGAGCGCAAACAGCTCGATGTCGAGTATGCGCGCAACTTTAGTCTTTGGATGGACCTCAAGATCATCCTGCGGACGGTGCCCGCCCTGCTGCAAAAGGAAAATGTGTAAAAGACATTGCACCACAGAAAATGATAATCCCATGAAAGAAATAATGATCAGTGTTTTTTTGCTGCTGCTGTGGAGCCAAACGCAGGCACAATTCGGGCCGGTTCCGACGACCGCCGACCCCCTGGAGATAGTGCCGGGAGTCCCCATCGAACAGGAGGATAAACTACGGTTACCCCCTCTGCGCGCAGTCATTGATTCCGCCTTAAAATACTCGCCATTATTACAAACAAAAATACGAGATCTGGCTATCCTGAATGAGGAATCAGCGGTGGATCGCCGTAAATGGCTGGATTATCTATACGTGGAAGGCGCAGCTAATTACGGTGTATTCAACCAGTTTTTCCGCTCTCAAATCCAGGAAGAAGGGGAGTCGGCAGTGGGCACCCTCAACCAGGCGGCCCAGGGGCAATACTACGCGGGTGTATCGGTGAAGATGCCCCTCTCTACCTTTTTGAATCGCTCCAACCAAAGCAATATTCGCCGATTTGAGCGGGAAAAAATTCAGTGGGAACAGGAGGAGGTCCGCCGCAAAATCCGCCAGACGATCATCGAGGAATACTACACCCTGCGGTTCATGCACGAAAGCCTTAGTACTTTCCTGGAGACCTATGAAACCCTCAATCTCAGCTACGTAAAAGCACAGAAGGATATCGAAAACAGCCGGATGAAGCTGGACGAATTCGGCCGGATAGCGGCTGCACTGGGAAAAGCAAAAAATGAATATATCAAAGCAAAAAACGACTATTACGCCCAGTTTGAACTACTGGAGTTATTTGCCGGCGTTTCCTTTCGATAATGTCAATGAATAGGCCGATTCTTTTTCCGAAAGGAAGGGCAGAACGGTCAGTTAAAATGTGGCGGCAGTGAACATATTCTACTTCATACGGGTCCTCATGCGCAACCTTGCCTTGATCTGCGGTATACCGCTGATCCTGGCTGGATTGATGTATGTACTGACGGCCGATCAGAAGGGATCCTACAGTTCCAGCACCACCATTTTTACGGCTATTACCTCTAATGTCTCCATTGAGAATATCGACGGGGGCAGAGTGGATTATTTCGCGGCCGTGAATGCCTATAATAATTTGATGAACATCATTCGCTCCAAGAGCGTGATGGAAGAGGTTAGTTTGCGACTGTTTGCCAGGCATCTGATGTGCAAGGCTCCCGAATTCAGGGTGATCAATAAGGAGTCTTTCCGCGAATTGCAGGAAATTGTTCCGGAAGAGGTAAGAGCGCTGGCCGTACCCGGCAACGAGCAGCAGACATACCAGAACCTCAAAAACTATATGCAGGCCGATAAAGACAACTTTGTCTACGGTCTGTTCCACCTGAACCACCGCCACTACAGTCATAAAGCCCTCAAAGATATCAAAGTGGTCAGGTTGGGCGATAGCGACATCATCCAGCTTTCCTACGAATCGGATGATGCCGGGGTGTGTTTCCAAACCTTGAAAATTCTGTCCGACGTCTTCATTCGGGTCAATGGTTCTATGAAGCGAAACCAGACGGATGTTGCGGTCGAGTACTTTGAAAAGCAACTTGAGAAGGCGGCTGAAGATCTGCGAACGGAAGAGAACCGTTTATTGCGGTTCAATACCACCAACGAAATCATTAATTACTACGAGCAGACCAAGCACATATCTTCCCAGCAGGAAAAGATCGAAGTTAAACTGCAGGACGTGCTCATGGAGTACAATGCGGCCAAGGCCGTTTTGGATGCCCTGGAAGAGGAAACGCAAAACCGATTTGATATCAATCTGCGCAATCAGGCGGTGCTGTCCCTGCGGGAAGAGCTCATCGAGGTAAACGAACAAATTGCTGCCCTTGAATTGGAGGAGGGGCCTAATCTGGAACGTCGGGAGTCTTTAGTGGCCCGCCGTATCATGCTGGAGAATAAACTTGAAGAACGTATTAATTCGCTGTACTTATACGAGCGCAACAGTGAAGGGATCGAGATTGAAAAGCTGCTCGACGACTGGCTGACAACGGTGATTCAATTCGAAAGTGCCGGTGCCCGCCTACGCGCCATGGAAGAGAAACAACGGGATTTCATGAAGGAATACCGCCGTTTCGCGCCCCTGGGGGCTACCCTCAAGCGCATTGAACGCAAGATAGCCGTCAACGAAGAGGCCTACCTGGAGATTCTGCACCACCTCGGCCTGGCTCGCCTGAAACAGCAGAATGCCGATATGATGGCGGACATGAAGGTGCTCGACCCCCCTCAAATACCTATCGAACGCAGTCCGACCAAACGCAAAATACTGGTCATTGTGATTACCCTCTTCGGCGGCATCTTCACTGTGCTGGCTATTTTTGTGCTGGAATTACTTGACCGCCGCATCAAGAATACCACCAAGCTGACCCAAC
>JASBTH010000415.1 GCA_030148525.1 Saprospiraceae bacterium
TCCCCCGACAGTCAGTGGGTGGCTTTCGCCAAAAACTATAACCTCTACATCCGCTCGGTGGAAACGGGCGAAGAGATCCAACTCAGCACCGACGGTACCCGCGAGTATGCGTACGCCAGCTACTACGGCTGGGGCGATATCATCGAAGGGGAGAACGGTGACCGCCCCGAAAATTTCGCCGTAAGTTGGTCGCCCGACTCCAAAAAGATCAGTTGCAACATCGTCGATACCCGCGTCGCCGAAAAAATGTATCTCCTCGACTGGTCGGTCGACAGCCTCTACCGGCCCCGACTCCTGGGCTATTACCGGGGGTCTCCGGGGGATTCCACTATGGTCTATTACCACCAGGTGCTGTTCGATATCGAGGAGCAAACGGAAACCAAAGTCGATCTGCCTCCGGCAGCTCATATCGTGGCACCCAACTTGCGATGGATGCCCGACAGCGACCGCCTGGTCGGACGCTATTACGAGCGCGGCTATAAAGCCCGCCACTACGTGGAAGTAGATGCCGGCACGGGTAAGGTGCGCACCTTCCACACCGAGACCAGCGAAACCAGCGTCAATAATGCTTACGATGAGTACCGCCTGCTGGAAGATCGCAATCAAATCCTGTTTACCTCCGAACGCAGCGGCTGGAATCACCTCTATCTGCTCGACATCGCATCCGGTGATTGCACCGCATTGACCCAGGGAGCCTATCTGGTAAGCGACATCAAACAGGTGGACGAAGAGCAGGAACAGATCTATTTCACGGCCATGGGAAAAGAACCCGGTCGCAACATCTACTACGATCATCTCTACCGGGTGGATTTTGCCGGCAGGCAGGTTGATCTGCTGACCCCCGAAAACGCCCACCACCAGGTAGCCGTGTCTCCCGACGGGGATTACTTCGTCGACAACTACAGCACGACGACCCAACCCACGGAGACCGTTCTGCGTCAGACCGGTCAACCCGATCAGTACGTTACCATCAGCGAAGCGGACGTATCGGGATTGCTCGCCCTCGGTTGGCGTCCGCCGGAGACCTACGTGATCAAGGCTGACGATGGTGTCTCAGATATTTACTGCGCCGTATGGAAACCCACGGATTTCGACCCCGGTCGCTCCTATCCGGTAGTGGAGTACAGCTATACCGGCCCGTTCACCTACCGCTATCCACGGGCTTTCCGCAGCGGGATGTCGGGCACCAACCAGTCACTGGCGGAGTTAGGGTTCATCGTGGTGACCATTGATGGTCGGGGCTCGGCCGGACGGTCCAAGGCCTTCCGCGATGTTTCGTATAAGCGGCTAGGCTACGGATTGAGCGATCACGTGTACGCCATCCGGGAACTGGGTGAGCGCTTCGACTGGTTCGATGCCGATCGGGTGGGCATCTTTGGCCATTCCGCCGGCGGGTACGATGCGGGGCGGGGTATGCTCCAATATCCTGATACCTATAAAGTAGGGGTTGCTTCCTCGGGCGACCACGACCACCGCATGGAAAAAGCCTGGTGGCCCGAAATGTACATGGGCTGGCCGGTCGACTCGGCTTACCACCAACAATCCAACATCACCAACGCCCATAAACTGGAGGGCAAATTGCTGCTGGTGCACGGGGGCATCGACGAAAATGTAAACCCCTCGGCTACCTTCAAATTGAGCGAGGCGCTGATCCGGGCCGATAAAGAGTTCGATCTGCTGATCATCCCGAGTCAGCGACATGGGTATCGTGGTGAATACGGAGACTATTTCACCAAGAAGCGCTGGAACTATTTTGTGGAGCATTTGATGGGGGAGGAGCCGTTGTGGGACTTTTGATGGTCCAAGGTTCAGGGTCCCCCGCCTTCACTTGGCATACGCCCGTATGGGTTTCGGCGGGCATGGAAGGTCCGTGGTGTGATTGTCTCGATTGATGAGGCCACAGCTTTAGCTGTGGTATTGTGCGGTCAATGACAACGATCTTAACCACTTTAGTGGTTTACCACACCGGAGTTTTGTTTTGAGTAAGGAGCAACCTCTCCCTCAAAAAACTATCTTTAGGAATAGAAAAAGCGCCACGACCTCATGCTGCTCCGCCGAATTCGCCAACGATTGTCTACTTCCAATGCCAAGGTAGCCACCTACCTGCTGGAGGTCCTTTTGATTATTCTGTCCGTACTGGCAGCCATTCAGGCCGACCGCTACAGTCAGGCCCGCAAGGATCAACAAAAACTGAACAATTACGTGCAGGCCCTGTACCAGGATCTGCAGGAAGAGCAGGAATCAAACCAAATGAACCTCTTTGACTGCCGTAAGGATCTGGAAGCCATCGAAGCCGCCATGGGGCAATTGCGCTACGATCAAAATGACAGCCTGCACCTTGGATTGGCCAATTTAGGTGCCGTTTTCACGCGGGGCGTTTTCCGCGCCTTCCCGCCCACCACCTACGATGTAATGCTTTCGTCGGGCGATCTGGCGCTGATCGAAGACCTGGAATTTCGCAACCTGCTGGCGGCAGCCATGGCTTTTCGCGAGAACTACCTGAAGAAAGATTTGCAAAAGTTCGACGAGCAAACCCTGGAGCTTTCCCGCTATATAGGACAATACGTAGACATTACCTGCCTTGCCAGTTCGGAGGAATTGTACCCCTGCATTTTTGATCGTGAGGGGTTAGTGAGTGATGTACACAATGAGTTGTTCATTTACTACCGGGTGGCCCAGCTGCGGGCCTTTCACCTGAGTGCATCCGTTCAGACCATGGATTTCACCCTGGAAACCATGGAGGAATTGTACGAATTGGGAGAGGATGAATGAATCCCTTTCCCAAGTCGTGGCCCTTCTGCTATACCGACAGCGAAGTGGTTTTGCTACGCAGTACTCCATCCCGTCACACCAAACCACTTCCTTGTTGCTATAACACTTGCCTAATAATAGGGTGGTAGTACAATCACCCCCCAATTCTGATGGATAACGACCCCTGATTGCCACAAAAAAAATATTTCTTACCATTTCGTTGTTGATGAATAAACCACAGCAAATGAACGTGAATAATATTGCAGTGATAATAGGGTTGCTGGTCTTGTCAGCTTGTGGTAGCGATTCCCCGGAGGATACTGCCAGGACCCTTGCTGATCCTCCCAATATCATTGTGCTGCTACTCGACGACGCCGGGTACGCCGATTTTGGGTTTATGGGGTCTCCCGATCTGGAAACACCCCATATTGACCGCCTGGCTCAGCAGGGGATTGTCTTTTCGGATGCGCACGTGTCGTCTTCGGTTTGCGGCCCCTCCCGAGCGGGGCTGATAACGGGGCGCTATCAGCAACGATTCGGTTTTGAATGTAATCCCCGGCATCCTTATGACTCCATACCCCGCTCGGTCCCCACCATTGGAGAAGCGCTGCAAACGACCGGATACACTACCGCTGCTTTTGGTAAATGGCATTTGGGCGACCGCGACGGGTACAAGCCTAACGATCGTGGATTCGATTATTATTGGGGATTCCTGTCGGGAGGACGCAGTTATTTCCCCAACGAAAAAAACGATCAGCCGGGGGCTTACCAGAGTATTCGCGAAAATGATGAACACCGGACCTTTGAGGGATATCTGACCGATCGCCTGGGCGATAAGGCCGTAGCCTTTATTGATCGCCAAAAACACCAGAATACCCCCTTTTTCATGTACTGGTCACCCAATGCGGTACACACGCCTATGGAAGCCACCGAAGCTGATCTGGCCCGGTACGAGGGGCACCAACGACAAACACTTGCCGCTATGACCTGGGCGCTGGACCGTGCCGTGGGGAATATAGTTGATAAGTTAGAGGCCGAAGGGATGTTGGAAAATACGCTTATCTTTTTCCTGAGCGACAACGGAGGTGCCCATAATAACCAATCGGATAATGGTCCTTTGAAAGGGTTCAAAGGAAATGAATACGAAGGCGGACACCGGGTTCCTTTCTTCGTCTTTTGGCCGAAAGGCCTGGAGGCAGGAACCTATGATGGCCTTACTTCATCCCTGGATGTTTTCGCTACAGCCTGCGGGGTAGCGGGAGTCCCTGATTATCAGAATACTTATAAAGCGGATGGTGTCAACCTGATCCCCTATCTGACTGGTGCCAAAACAGGGGACCCTCACGATCAATTATTTTGGCGTAAGGATAAAATGGCCGCGGCCCGGCTGGGCGATCTGAAAATGCTGAGGGTGGATGGACTGGGCTACCGTTTATACGATCTGTCAAAGGATTTGAGGGAAAGTGACGACTTGCGGGCGGAGCGTCCGCATGATTTTGGTGCTGTTCAGTCGAAACTAACCACCTGGGAATCACAACTGAAACCGCCCCGCTGGATCGAACCCGAAGCCTGGAACCAGGTGACCATGATGATCCACGAAGACCTGTATCACAACCGGAGTGTTCGCGTTAAAAATCCGGAGCAGTTACGTGCCTGGAACGCAAAACAAGAATAAAATAAGTACGCATGCTAAACCTGAAGAAACTTCTGAAATGTATTGCCCTGCCGGGCATGTTAGTCCTGACCGGCTGTGCCTCCAGTTCTACTCCGGAATCTCCGGATGACTACACCCTGGATGATGTACCAGTGCAAGCACCCTTCGAAGACCTGGATACCCTGGCAACAAACGATTGGTGGAATCGGGGAGCATCCAATATCATCGATATGAAGGTGCCCCGCGATGAGGTCCTGGCCTTTGGCATGTATACGGTGGCCAACAATACCCTGAAAATGACGGCCCAACTGTTTCCTTTATACCCCAATGAGACCCGGGAAGTCCGTCTGGAAGTACAGGAAGGTAACCAATGGACCGAGCTGCAAACCGCGGAGGTGAACGATCTGGGGTGGTCGGCTCAATTCCGAATCGACGACTGGGACGGCACCAAAGATGTGCCTTACCGGTTACGGCACGGAGAAGAAGCGGTGTTTACAGGGCTGATCCGAAAAGACCCGATCGATAAGGAGGAGATTACCCTGGCCGCTTTTTCCTGCAATTCCAATAAGGACCGGGGTATGCGGGAAAATTACGTGCGCAATGTCAATCACCAGGATCCCGATTTGCTCTTTTTTGCCGGTGATCAATCGTACGACCATAAGGAACATACGGCCGCCTGGTTGAAGTTCGGTATGCAGTTTCGCGATCTGTTCCGGGAACGTCCGTGTATTACCATTCCCGATGACCACGATATCGGACAGGGAAATCTGTGGGGAGAGAACGGTAAAAAAGCCGAACTACCCGGTGGTGCCGATGGCGGGTACTTTTTTCACCCCGAGTACGTAAAGATGGTGGAGCGGTGCCAAACGTCCCACCTACCCGATCCGTACGACCCCACACCCATCGAGCGGGGAATCGGCGTGTACTATACCAATTTGCTGGTGGGTGGAGTGGATTTTGCGATCCTGGAGGACCGTAAATTCAAGTCCGGCCCGGCCGGTAAAGTACCCCAGCAAGGCCCGCGGCCCGACCACGTGCGCAATCCCGACTACGATCCGGCAACGGTTGACCTGGAAGGACTCAAACTGCTCGGCGACCGGCAGTTACGATTTTTAGATGCCTGGGGGCAAAACCAGGAAGGTGTGGCCATGAAAGCTGTTTTGTCACAGACCGGTTTCTGTGGTGGTGCTCACCTGCACGGTTCTCAGGATAATCGCCTGCACGCCGATATGGACTCTAACGGTTGGCCCCAGACGGGGCGCAATAAAGCACTGGAAGCTATTCGACGAGCGGGGGCCGTCCATATAGGTGGCGACCAGCACCTGGCGACCATCATCCACCACGGCATCGAGGAGTACGAAGATGGTCCCTGGGCCTTTATCGTCCCTGCCATCATCAATAATTACTACAGCCGCTGGTGGTGGCCTACGGAGGAAGAAATCGCTGCGGTCGAACCGATTTCCGAAAGTGGCTTACCCTGGACCGGCGATTACCTGGATGGATTTAATAATAAGATCACCATGTATGCCTACGCCAATCCCGACAGTGATTCCAATGGTGCCGGATACGGGTTGATCCGCTTCCATAAGGACCGGGAGGAGGTGACCTTCGAATGCTGGCCCCGGGAAGCGGATGTTACCGAGGAAGGCGCACAGCAATTTACAGGTTGGCCCATGACAGTGAAACCGGGGGAATAGTCATTTTTACGGTGTAGAAGTGATGGTTCTTCCCACTGACCTTCACCCATTATTGAAAATCATTAGCTGCCGGACTAAGATTGAGGTTAGCGCCTTCACTTCGTTACGGCAGGCTGAGGCTGAGGCTCCTTAACCTTAACCTAAACCTTAAAGATTGAGGTTTGCGCCTTCACTTCGTTACGGCAGGCTGAGGCTGAGGCTCCTTAACCTTAACCTAAACCTTAAAGATTGAGGTTAGCGCCTTCACTTCGTTACGGCAGGCTGAGGCTGAGGCTCCTTAACCTTAACCTAAACCTTAAAGATTGAGGTTAGCGCCTTCACTTCGTTACTGCAGGTTGAGGCTGAGGC
>JASBTH010000416.1 GCA_030148525.1 Saprospiraceae bacterium
GGCCACCCCGAAATACCCGGGGCGGCCGCAAATATAGTTGATTTAACTGATCGGTTGGGCCTAAATTATTATTAAAAGGGGGCAATAGCCGATGCCAAACCTCCCGGTATTTGGTAGTAGGTATAGGGTATTTGGATTAAAATACGTCTTACTATGCCACTCCCTACTATACACTTAAATTAACAACTTGACATTCAGCTAATTATGAAACCCTGAGCCTAAACCTTAAACTCAACCTTAGGTTACTTATCCTTCGTAGCCGGTAGCGTGTACCCAAACGCCTGAACGGTCATTCCGGATACGGTACCATCGTCGGCGATATCAAAGGATGCTTCGGACGAGCCATCGACACTTACAAACTTAGTGTTCGATTCCGGCATCAAATAGGCCTCGTAACCGGCGGCTGGTATCATCATTTTATACAAACCGTCCTCCATTTCGATCTCACACTTGATATTAAAGCCGGAAACAGTATAGGTACCGGCCATGCCTTCCGGCAAATCATAATCCTTGTATCGGTCGGACAATGGTGGATAAAAATTATTCAGCGTCGTAAAATCTACGATGGATCCATTTACCGAAAGCTCAGCCAACTCGTCGGCCCGCGGGATCTCCATGGAATAGCTTTCCTGATCTTTCCAGACATCTGCTTTAACCTCCACGGTGGCATCCGTTCCGTCCTCGTAAGTCATGGCAAAGATCAGGGGCACCGGACGGGTACCCTTATTGGTAACGGTCACTACTCCGTCGTCTACACCCTGAATATTCACATCGGCATAGCCGTATTCGAAGAACCACGGGCTCCACAGCCAACTCAGGTCTTCACCCGTCACATCCTCAAAGGTATAGATGAAGTCGTAGGGTGTCGGAGACTTTTTGGCCCAGCGGTTAATGTATGCCTGATAGGCTTCCAGAAAGCGCTCATCACCCAGGTAATGGTGCAGGATGGAGTAAAAGAAGGCCGGTAAACTGTAGGAAGCGTAGCCATAGTTGTCAGCCATATATTCCGTACTGGTAATCAACGGAAGATCAGAATAGCTACCCATCGTTCCCTGAACACTACCTTTGTACATGTCGATGATAAAGCCGGGATCCTCCTCAAAGAAGCGCTGCTCTACCAGGTTATCGATGTAAGCAGCCCAGCCTTCGTCCATGTGTGCAAAGCGGCGCTCATTGACGCGCACGTACATCGGGAAATAGGTGTGGAACATCTCGTGAATGGTGACGCCCAGACCAGGACCGGCATTATTGGCCATCATGGGAAACTCCATACCACCGCCAAACAAACCGATAAAGGTAGTGAAGGCTTCGTAGGGGTACGGTACACCGGGAATGTCTTCGCTGAAGTGGCGCATGATCTTGCGCTGCGTCTGGGTCAGATCCGGGAAATTACCGGCCTGATCGATGGGAAATACGGATTCGATCAGCACGTCGCGATCTTCCACCTCCTGGGTGGCAGCATCCCATAAATAGTGGTCGCTGGTTGCAAAAGCAAAATCTGATACTTCGTCGGCCGTAAAGTGCCAGGTGGTTCCCTTATTGGCGTAGCCGCTATTCAGATCTTCGGCGCGGATAATATTAACGGTTTCTTCGTCGGCCGCCAGCGCGTTTTGGTAGCGCTCGTACTGGGTATCGGGAAGCACTTCTTCGGCGTTTTGCAGTAAACCGGTAGCCCAGATAGTGAAAGCTTCCGGAGCAGTAATACGCACATCGAAGTTGGCCAGGTTATTATAGAACTCCGAAGCGAAATGGTAATCCATTACATCCCAGCCGAATACATCGTCGTACACGGAAATTTGCGGGTACCAATACGCCACAAAGAAAGAGGTACTATCGTAGGTACCCGTCCGGCGGTTGGTGAGAGAGACTTTCGATTCCCAATCGATCTCCAGATTGATAGACTCACCCGATGCCAGAGGCTCCTGCAGGCGCACCAACAAATTGGTAGCCGTACGGTTAACCAATTGCTGATTGGCCAGATCGTACTCCTGACCATTGACCACCAAGCGGGAAATATTGACACCGTCATTGATATCTTCCGGCGTAACGGCCATACGGCGACTATTTCCCTCGCGGAATACGTCGTAGTACAAACGAATGACCAGGGTTCCCAGATCGTCGGGGCTGTTGTTGTAATAGGTAACGGTCTCGGAACCATCGAGTCCGCGGGTAGCGGGATCAAAGGCCACATCGATGTCGTAATCGACGGTATTCTGCCAGTATTCATCACCGGGCGCCCCCGTCATCGAACGAGTATTCGCCTCGTAGGCTTCCTTAATTTCTTTGGGGATAAAAAAACGCGTTTCCTGAGCAAGCATGGTACCGGTTCCAATAAGGACAGTCATGCATACCAAGAGTAATGGACGTATTCGATTCATAGTGTTAGAAAGGTTGTTTCCTGAAAATTACCAAAATATTCGGAGGTTGTTAAAAGGTAGTAGGTATTGGGTATAGAGTATATGGATTTGATCAAAAACCGTGGACCGTGGACCTTAATTTATTAATTCCAGGTCGTAGCTTTTTGTTTCATGGCTTCGGCAGTTTCTTCCCCGAGGTAGCGGTCGATGAGGAAGTGAGCCAGGTAGATAAGGGGCGTTAGCAGGATGGCCATGCAGAATTTGTAGGTATACTGAACGGTACCCACAGCCAGTAACTGATTCCAGGTCCAGGGCTCTACGTTGCCCACCAGTTCAGGGCCGAATTTAAAGGCGATGGACAGTACGACAAAGCTGTCAAAAAACTGGGAAATGACCGTAGAGCCGGTGGCCCGCAGCCAGATCATACGGTCCCCGGTGCGTTCGCGGATAAAATGAAAAGAGACCACATCCACCAATTGCCCCACCAGAAAGGCCGTCAGGGAACCAACGATGATCAGCAGGCCCTGTCCCATGATCACACTGAAAGCCGATTGCATATCGGGTACCCCACGCGTGGCATTCTGGGTGCGCCACCAATCAGCCGGCACCAGCTCGATGGCCGCGAAAACCATCAAAAAGGCGAAGGATATGAGGGCAACCGCCAGAAAACTGAGCAGGCGCACCCCCCGCTTGCCGTAGTATTCATTGAGCACATCGGTCATGATGAAGACAATAGGCCACATGATCACGCCGGCCGAAAACTGCAGGGCACCGGTCTGGCCGAACAGGTTAAAATTCCAGGGACGAATACCCAGCGTATCTTCCAGCGCAAAGATCTTAACGCCTATGAACTGGGCGGTCAGCGCATTGACCACAAAGAAGCCTCCCAGAATAATAAACAAGCGCGATGGCTTATGCGTGATTATGTCCAGGACCGAGGCTGGTTGATGGGCGGGTGAGGTAGGTGTCGAGGCAGCCATGGAGGCATCCTTATTTTTCATAGTTGATTGATTGCGCAATAAGCAAAAGGCATTTTCGCCCCAAGTTGTTGATGGAATGGCGTGGTTTTTATTGGCAACCCTCGGTTGGGTACCGAACTACTCTAATGGTCCTTCTGTTGCATTTTCAACAGCAATTTCCTATAAAGAATGGTCGCACATTAAAATCAACGCATTTCATGGGTAAGAAAAACAAAAAAAACAGGATCGGCGTCGTTTATTCAACTAATCCCGACTTCAACTACGACTTCCGGGAGGAGCAAGAACAGGAGTTGATACCCGCCAACCAACAAAAACTCCGGGTGATCATCGACCGCAAAAAGCGCAAGGGTAAAGAAGTAACCCTCGTTACCGGCTTCGTAGGCCCCGAAGACGACCTCAAGGACCTGGGTAAATACCTCAAAACCAAATGTGGGGTCGGCGGCTCCGCAAAAGAAGGCGAAATCCTGGTTCAGGGCGACCAGCGCGACCAGGTGGTCCAATTGCTAAAGGAGAAGGGATATAGTGGTACTAAGAAGGTTTGAGGTTTGAGGTAACCTATAACCTAGCCTCAAACCCCAAACCTCAAACCTATAACCTGATTACGTTTTCAGCGCTTCCCGCCAGGCCCTGACCAGCATAATTACCCGATTATAATTGAGCATACCCTCCTTTATACCCTGCGTTTTGAGGTAGGCATCGTACATCTGGTATTGCAGGCCCGGCACCAGGTCCGGGTAGCGTTGCATGGCTTGGTTAATACCATTGAGGTCATTTTGTATGCCTTGCGGTAAATTGCTGCGCAACTGATCGTAGGCATCGGGTTCGTAGCGTCGGTACTGGATGGCGAGGGTACGCCAATAGTTGAGGTGCCCGGCATAAGCGATAGCCGGATT
>JASBTH010000191.1 GCA_030148525.1 Saprospiraceae bacterium
TACTTAACCGTCCGGGACGGACACCATAAAGCCCATTACGGAATTCTCAACCGACCTTCCCCCACTGAAATCCATTACCTGAATGGACGTCGTAGTAATGCCGGTCTGCGTTCCATGGAGCTGCGGAATGCCCTCATCGACCAGGAGGCTAAAACGGGCATGAACCTGTACACACAAGAGGGGTGGATTCAGGGAAAATGATGTTGAATGTTGAATGATGAATGTAGGTTTCTTGAGCAAATCCAATGCCGTAATGAACCCCAGACAAAATACCGTTTACCGTGAGCCGTTTATCCTAAACCGTCTATCGTAAGCCGTCTGCCGTGGGCCGTGTCGCGTAAACCGTACACCGGCATTTCCTGCTTGCGTCCCCGCAACGCGGCAGTGCCCAGCGGCTGGAACGACCAGTCCCCTTTTGCCGGAAGGCGATCCACTAAATCCTCCGAAACCAGGAGGTCAGTACCGTATTCTTTACACATGCCCTGCAAGCGGGCGGTAGCGTTGAGGACATCGCCGGTATAGACGATCTCTTTTTTCAGGGCACCGATCTCGCCGGTGGTCACTTCGCCCAGGTGTAAGCCGGCTTTAAAGTCCGGAATGACCCCGAAGTCCCGTTCGAAGGCAGGAGCTTGTGCCCGGAGTGCTTCTTTCAGGGCCAGATAACAGCGTACACAACGATCATTTTCGAGGCCCACTTCCGCCCTCCAGGTGATGACCACCTCGTCGCCGATGTACTGGTACACCTCTCCCCGATGGTCGATGATGGCATCGGACATGGCATCGTAATAGCGCTGCAACAGATCAAAATAGCGTACGTGGCCCAATTGCTCGGCAATGGTCGTGGAGGATTTCATATCGGAAAACAGGAAGATCCGGTGCTCGTGTCGTGGGTGGTGATATTTGCCCGTAAAGAAATTGAGCAGCACCTGGTGACCTACGTGTTCGCTTAAGGCAGAATACAAGAGGCTCAAAAACAGCGAGAAAGACAATTGCAGCATCGTACTCACAAAGGTGAGACTAGTGAAGTACCTGCGAACCTTTTGCCAGACCCCTTCACTTAGCAGCCCCTCGCCCGCCTCCAGAGCAGCAGCGACCGGGTACGTGAGGAACTGCACTACCACCATAAAGGAAAAGTACAGCAGGAATTTGAGCAGGAGCTTCCGGCCCAGGCTAAAGGCTTTAAACCGCTTGTCAAACACGACCACCTCCAGCCACCCCAAAATCAATCCAAAAAAGGTAACCGCCAGGCAGGCAAAGAAAACGATGGCCGGCGTCAGGGAAATGGCGGTATCCGGATTCAGGTTCTGATTGTTGGTGGCAGCTGATTCCACGAACAACAGAAACATGCCCGTAGTACCCCAGATCAGTCCGAAAGGCCAGATGCGGGATAAATTGTGTTTTTGTTTTGGCGAAAGCTTGAAGGGCATAAGCTGTTTTTTGCGAAAGCTAAAATAGGGAATTAAAGGTTTGAGGTTTGGGGTTTGAGGTTTGGGGTTTGAGGTTTGAGGTTTGGGGTTTGAGGTTTGGGGTTTGAGGTTTGGGGTTTGAGGTTAGAAGTTGACTTGGATCGTGCTGGGTTGCTTCGGCTTTTTTGACTGCTTCATCTCTGCCCTTTTTCGCGTCGGGCGTCGAGCGTCGGGCGTGGAGCGTGGAGCGTCGGGCATAGGGACCGGGAGCGACTGAAGGGAACGAAGCGACTGAAGAGACTTGCCTGAGCTAAATTGTTTGTTTGTACTTGATTTCTGGGAGCCTCCTCTATCTCTATCTTGTATGCGGAATCGGGCTTAGTTCGTCAAGGGTTGTCTGATACGGAAACACGGCGAGCCACCACCCGTACGGGCCGCGCTCACTCCCACCGCTGAAGCGGATGGGCTTAAACTGCACACTGAGAACTGCCGACTGGAGACTGACTTCGAAATCGGAAAGCGGAAAGCGGAAATCCCTTGGTCCACCCTGTGAAACGCCGTGTTACTCTGTGGTTTTAAGCAGTCCATTACGCCGTGAAGACTGCCGACTGCCGACTGAACCACGGAGCCATCATTAAACACGATCTTATCAGGCACACATGACCAGTGGACCTTATCTTAGTGTAAAAATCACCCAACTGATATGAGACCTCTTCTGCTTTGCCTGTCACTTCTGGCCATTCTTTGTAGTTGCAGTAGTCCGCAACCCTACTCACCACGTTTTGTAGTCACCGACAATCCGCCGTTCGAGATACCCGAAGGACAAGACTACACCTTCGGCTACCTGGAGGTCCCCGCAGACCGGGCTGAACCGACGGGCGACACCATTCGATTGCCGGTGTATTATTTCCGGAGTCGGAATCCGGATCCACGGCCTGATCCCATCATCTACACCGTTGGTGGACCCGGTGGCAGTACCATGTTCAATGCTCCGTACATGCAGTACTATCAATACCTCGACGATCGCGATTTCATTTTATTCGAGCAGCGGGGTACGAAGTATGCCCAACCGCATCTGGCTTGCCCGGAATGGGCCGACGCTATGTACCGGTCGGGGCTTCCCGGGGTTACAGAAGCGGAGGCCAACCAATTTAAGCGCGATGCAGCACAGGCTTGTCGTGACCGACTGGTGGCCGATGGCGTCGACCTGAACCAGTACACCACCCGCGCCATTGCCGCAGATCTGGCCGACCTGGTAACCGCTCTGGAGATTGACTCCTTTAATCTGCTGACCATTTCGTACAGCACCAAGATCGCCCAGGTGATGATGCGGGATCACCCGGAAGGATTGCGCAGTGTGGTGATGGATTCGGCACTGCCACTGGCTGCCAATTACGACGAAGAAAGCACAGGACACCTAATGGCCATTCTGGAACAGCTGCTCGGTGATTGTGCCCGTGATCCGGCCTGCAACCAGGCTTACCCTGATCTAAAAGAGCGATTTCTGGCCTTCCTGCGGAAAGCCAGTGCAGAACCACTGGAAGTGACCGTCAACCACCCTGAAACCGGGAACCCCGAACTTTTCCGTCTGCGGGGTGAGGACCTGATTGCTGTATTTACTAATGCGGGAACGGGCGGAGCTTCCAACGTACCCCGGGAAATGGAGCGCATGCTACAGGGCGATTATGCCGCCATCAGCGAAGAATTGGCTGGACTGTTCGAGGGTCCGGGTGCCGGCGATGGCATCGGTGCTCGCCTCTCGGTCTGGTGCGCTGAGGAATATCCTTTCGCCGATCAGTCCGTCGTTGAGCGGGAAACGCACCGCTACCCGGAAATAGAGGGCTTGTCCCCGGCGGTATACCCCGCTGAGATCTGTGATATCTGGAGCGTCCAAGCAGAACCACCGAGGGAAAACGAGCCCGTTACCAGTGATACTCCCACACTATTGATCAACGGCAGCTACGATTCGGATACGCCTCCAACATGGGCAGCGCAAATGCAAAACTATTTACCCAATAGCTTCCATATGGTCTTCCCGGGATGGAAACACATTCCAACCACTTACTGGAGTAACCCTTGCGCAATGACGGTGGCCAATGCTTTTTTCAACAATCCTCAAGTACGGTCGGAGGCACCCTGCTTTGAGCAATTGGATGAGGTTTCTTTTGTGGTATCGGAGTGAGCGGTTCCCAGTTGGCAGGGGGCAGTGCCCAGTGGGCAGTTCGCAGTTCCCAGTTCCCAGTACTCAATTATCTGCATACTGCGGACTGAAGACTGATGACTGAAGACTGCAAACTGAAGACTGCATACTGCCGACTGGGGACTGATGACTGGAAAACTGACGTTAGGTTCGTAGTTTACAGCGCAAATACAACTACCTATGTTTCTGCGAAATACGCTCATCTTTTTACTAATCGCCGGGGTCGGCTTTTCTTGTCAGTCCTCGTCGGAGGGTGGAAATGCTTTGGATAATCCGGACATCACGCGTTTCGATTACGGCTACCAATTTCCGGCCGGGCAACTGGAAACAAATATCCGGGAAGGTGTTCGGTATTTGGAAGAACACCTGCAGCCCAACGGACGCTTTGATTACCTGACCAATCTGCAACCGGAAGCAGGCATTGATTCGGCCGACTATAACATCCTGCGCCACTGCGGCACCCTGTACGCTATGGGGCAGGCAGCCGAGATGTATCCCGGAGACCTTGATAAAGAGGCCATGGTGCGGGCGGCCGATTACATTCGGCGAAATTGTCTGGCGCCCTTGCCGGGAGCCGATCGTCCAAACCTGGGGGTATGGACATATCCGGAAATAACCAATTCGCAATGGGGAGATGAACTCAAATTAGGGGGTACCGGTCTGGGACTACTCGGCTTTCTGGCGGTCGAACGTCAGGTGCCGGGGTACATGAACGGGGACACCCTGGCTTTGCTGGCTGAATCTATCCTGGCTATGCAGCGATCCACCGGGCAGTTCGAATCGATTTACGAAGCAAGTAATGGCGGGTTTTCCGATCATATTTCACCGTACTATCCGGGCGAGGCCATTTTGTCTTTGGTACAGTTGTACCAGATCGATCAGAATGAACGCTGGTTACAGGGCGCCCTCAAGGGATTGATGTTCATCGTAGAAGCGAGGAAAGAGGTTGATGTGTTTGATCTGCCGCCCGATCACTGGATCCTTCTCGCCACTAATGAATTACTGACGAGCGTACCGGCCGAAAAATACGCGGAGGAACGACCGGCCATCATCGACCACGGACGCCGAATTGCGCAAAAAATGGTCAATACCTCCAAGCAGAACCCATCGGATTCCCTCTATTTTGGTGCCTTTAACAGCAGCGGCTCCACCACTTCTCTGGGTACCCGTCTGGAAGGGTTACTCTCTTTTGGTGTACACTTAGACGCAGAGACAGACGCAGAGTTGATCGCCGATTTGAAGCAGGCTGTCCATTTTGGCCTGGGTTACGTGCAAGAGGCACGCGTCACTCAGGGGCCCCTGCAGGGTGGAGTAACCCGCCTGCCGGAGCATTTGCGAAAGCTAAAGCCTAATCCCGTCAACAGTCAGATTCAGATCGACAACGTACAGCACGTAATGAGTGGCTGGATCTGGGCGAAGCGGCGGCAGGAGTGGCTGTGGAACTAGAATAGGGTATAATGTTCAGTGCTCAGTGCTAAATGGAGCGTGGAGCGTCGAGCGTGGAGCGTGGAGCGTGGAGCATTGAGCACCGAGCATTCAGCATTGAGCATTCCTTAACCTCGGTAAAGTATGACCATCGGAAGATCTGAACCTCATTAATACGACCAATACTATTCCCATGCCCATCACCATCATCCCTTACGATCCCTCCTGGCCGGAAAAATTTGAGCAGGAAGCCGGCCTTCTTCGGGAATTATTGGGAGAGCTTGCCGTGCAGATCCACCATATCGGCAGCACCTCGGTTCCCGGCCTGGCGGCAAAACCGATCATCGATATTTTGCTGGAAGTCTCGGACCTGGATGCACTGGATGCACTGGATGCAAAAAATGCAGGATTCAACCGCTTGGGCTATGAACCCAAAGGTGCCTTTGGTATCCCCGGACGCAGGTATTTTCGCAAGGGTGGTGATCAGCGCACCCATCATCTTCATGCCTTCCGGACCGGGGATCAAAACCTGGCACGACATGTATCGTTCCGCGACTATTTGCGGGCACATCCGGAGATAGCCAAAGCGTATGCCGAAGTAAAGATTCGGGCTGCCCGATAGGCGAACGACCACATGGAGTCGTACGGCAAGATTAAGGCTCCTTTCATCCGCCAACACGAACAAATAGCCCTCCCATGGTATGGAAATAGGAAATAAACCTATTCCATGCAATCGTTTCTACAACAGTGGGGACATGCCGCCCATACTACAGCCGGTTTTTTCTGGATGGCCCTTTGGGCTTTTATTCTTGGCTATGGCCTGAGTTCGCTCATACAAATTTTCGTAACGGAGGAGCGCATGCAACGCACCATGGGTGATTCGGGCAAGAAGAGCATGTTCCTGGGAACCTTTTTCGGCTTTGTCAGCAGTTCGTGCAGCTTTTCGGCTCTGGCCACCACCAAGTCCCTGTTTCAGAAGGGAGCCAGCTTTGCCGCCTCCGTTGCCTTCCTCCTGGCCTCCACCAATCTGGTGATCGAGCTGGGGATTATCATTTCCATTTTCCTGGGGTGGCAGTTTGTGGTTGGTGAATATGTAGGTGGTATCCTGCTTATTCTCGTGAGTTGGTTGCTGATCCGTATTATTCGGCCGACAAAACTTATACAAAAAGCCCGGAAGCGACTCGATGAGGGGAAGTCTGACAGCGGCGATGATCAAAAATCATTTTCCCAAAAGTTGCGATCACGCATTGCCTGGGCCAAAGTAGGCAAGCAATACGCCATGGAATGGAAGATGGTCTGGAAAGACGTGACGGTGGGATTCACCATCGCGGGTATCGTCTCAGCTTTTGTGCCGGATGCTTTTTTTCAGACCCTGTTCATCAATTCGGGCCCCGACGTGGAGTCCTTCGGTTTTTTCACCCTGCTGGAGCACGTGCTCGTGGGTCCGGTAGCCGCCTTCCTGACCTTTATCGGGTCCATGGGTAATATACCCCTGGCGGCCCTGCTTTATGGCAAAGGAGTCAGCTTTGCCGGGGTGATGGCCTTTATTTTCAGCGACCTGGTGGTCTTCCCGGTTTTGCGGATCAACGCCAAATACTACGGTTGGAAGATGGCCCTGTTCATTTTAGGTCTGCTGTTTGCCTCCCTTATCGTTACTTCTCTGGGCTTACACTACGGATTCTCGGTCCTTGATCTTTTGCCGCAAGGCAGTGAAACATCCATAACTGATCGGCAACACTTTGCCATTGACTATACCTTCTTTTTGAATATCGGATTCCTGATTTTGTCCGGTGTGCTGATCTATCTGGGTTTTTACCGGGGTAAAGACGTACACCACCACAAAGAAATGGCTCCCAAGAGTCCCGTCCTGGAATCGGTACTTAAGTGGCTGGCCTACGGCTGTTACCTGTGGCTGGCGGGGGGACTGCTGCTGCACTACGTGATCCTTTAGGAAATCGGAAAGCGGAAGTCGGAATTAGAAGATCAGAGGTCAGAGGTCAGAAATCAGAAAAACACTGCGGATCACCGCCCGTACGGGCTGCCCTCACCGCGTGAAAAAGGCATTTCGAAAGCGGAAATCGGAGAGATTGGACGGTACTGACTTCACTCCCACCGCTAAAGCGGATGGGCTTAAACTGCCGACTGCCGACTGACGTCGAAATCGGAAGAAATCAACCTATCGGCATGCTAC
>JASBTH010000192.1 GCA_030148525.1 Saprospiraceae bacterium
TACTGTCGTAGAAGCAGTACTTGGTCAGGTAGAAGTCGTTATTGGAGGCTACTTTGATCCACTTCCAGAACTGACGTGACCACTTCATTTGCTTGCTGGGGAATCCCTTTTTCAGGTAAGCCTCGATATAAGGGTGAACCACCAGTTTGACCTTCGCTTTCGGGCGCGATTGGTAGATGTAGTTCAGATCGCGCTCGATATCTTCCACCAACAGGATGGAGGCATTCATCTTACCCGTACCGTTACAGGTAGGGCACACCTCCGTGGTGTCGATCTTCACTTCGGGCCGCACCCGCTGGCGGGTGATTTGCATCAGACCAAACTTGCTCAACGGCAGTATGGTGTGCTGGGCCCGGTCTTTTTTCATGGCGTCCCGCATAGCCTTTATCAGATCCTTCTTATGATCCGCCTTTTTCATATCGATGAAATCGACGATAATCAGGCCTCCGATATCCCGCAGACGCAATTGACGGGCAATTTCCTCGGCAGCTTCCATATTGACCTTCAATACGGCTTCCTCGGCATTATTGCTCGACATTTTGTGGCCGCTGTTCACATCGATCACGTGCATGGCCTCAGTATGCTCAATGACGAGGTAGGCCCCGCTTGGCATGGTGGCTGTTTTACCAAACGACATTTTTATTTGTTTGGTGACACCGTGCGTGTCGTAGATGGGTTTGTTGCTGCGGTGTTGCTGCACAATGTCCATCTGATCGGGTGCAATAGAGGATAGGTAACCGCGGATGTTTTGGTACAATTGCTTGTCGTCGACCACTATCCGGTTAAAGGAGTCGGTGAGCAGGTCGCGCAAGATGCTCGAGGTTTTATCGAGCTCACTGAGCAATTTAATGGGAGGCTTAGCCTTGTGCATTTGGCTGTGAATGCTTTCCCACTTATCGAGCATGATCTGAAGCTCCTCGTGCAGGTCGGCCACCTTTTTACCTTCGGCAGCCGTGCGAACGATCACCCCGAAGTTTTTAGGGCGGATACTTTCGATCAGCAGCTTTAAGCGCTTGCGTTCTTCGGCATTGCCAATCTTTTTACTGACGGCAATAATATCGGAGAACGGCGTGAGAACCAGATAGCGGCCGGGGATGGTGATTTCACAGCTCAGCCGTGGTCCCTTGGTCGAAATGGGTTCTTTAAGAATTTGTACCAATAGCGGTTGCCTGCGATTCAGGACCTGATCGATCTTCCCGTTTTTGTTGATGTCTTTATCGATCTTGAACTGATCGAGACGGGGATTTTTGATACTGCCCGAAGTGGCACCATTGGTAAATTTTATCAATGATTTCAGCTTAGGGCCCAGGTCGGTGTAGTGCAGGAAAGCATCTTTCTTGTGGCCAATGTCGACAAAGGCCGCATTCAACCCCGGCATTAATCGTCGGATCTTACCCAGGAAAATATCGCCAACAGTGAAGTTGTTGTTTGTTTTCTGGTGGTGTAACTCAACCAGGCGCGAATTTTCCAGTAGTGCAATCTGAACTTCCGTGGGGGTAGAATGGATAATAAGTTCCTTTTCCACTGGAATGAGTTTAAGGCGGGGCAGGCCCGGAAGGGTGGAAACGGACAAAACGGGACGAGCAAAAATGGTGTTCGGGTTATGCTCAGTCTGTAGCTCCTCTTTTCCATGCGCCC
The DNA here is from genome assembly GCA_030148525.1 of Saprospiraceae bacterium. GTDB lineage: Bacteria > Bacteroidota > Bacteroidia > Chitinophagales > Saprospiraceae > DT-110. Next base: position 1,639 of record JASBTH010000192.1, read on the forward strand.
TGCCTAAAGGGTATTCGGAGTATGCGGCAGAGCGCATGGAAGGTAGAGGAGCAATCAGAAGAGTGTCATCCAAACGGTATCCGATGTGTTTATGCCACAACCCTAACGGGAGGGCAGTTCACTGGGATTATGGATTGGCCAGGACCACAGGGAACTGGCTGTTTCTTTTGTGTGCTTTTGGGTCCGTTGGTTTTATCCGGTTCGTGCTCCGTACGGAGCAACGCACCTTTACATACAGCAAACTTGTGTAATCACTTACACAAGTCAAGTCTGCACGAACCCTCAGGTTCATGCAGACTCTATAAGGAGGGAAAGTACTAACCCGTACGGGTCAGATACTTTGGCCCTACCCCAGCAATTAATTATTTCTTCTTCTTGTGACGATTTTTGCGCAGACGCTTTTTGCGTTTATGGGTAGCAATCTTGTGTCTTTTACGCTTTTTTCCACATGGCATAGCATGTAACGTTTTGAGTTAATGAATGATTTATGTTATTCGGAGCCTGCATCTTGGCGCAGGCTTTGGCATTTTTCGTCCCATTTTTCGGCTTGCCCGGTATTCCCGGCACCGCGGTATGCCTGAGCCAACAGGCATATGGTATTCGTTTGTTCGGGGGCCTGACTACGTGCCCGTTCAAGTTGTTCGATCGCCCGGTCAAATTGCCCGGTTTGGATAGCCAATCGCCCTAAATTATTCAGGATGTATACATTATCAGGGTACTCTTTGTTTAGTTCCAGTAACAATTGTATGCCCTGCATGGGGTTTTCCTCGGGCGGGTTTTCAGTATATACGAGCGCAAGGTTCACTTGGTTCGCAGGGTTATCGGGGTTCAGGGAAATGGCGTTTTCGTAAGCTCTTATGGCGCGGCCGGTGGCGAATGATCTCGTTTGTTCATCCTCACTGCGTTGCAGCGCTATGGTATACGTTGTTCCCGCTATGGACCAGGCCTCTTCCGTACTTTCCAAATCGGCAATTTGCTCGGCATAATAACCGGAAATGGCCGGGAATCCCCATTCGTAATATCGACCCGATAATTGTTTCAAGATGGATACTTTGCTGGAGTCAGCCAGGGCATTCTCCAATTCGGTTTCCAATTCCGCCAACGCTCCTCGTTGAGCGGGGGCCAGCTCTTCCCGAGCGGCATTAATTAAAACGAGGGGATCGGTAGCCTCTACGACCAGGGAACGACTCTGTTCCAGTGCTTTTTGTTTGGGGGGTATACGGTCGCAACCGTAATACATACCAAAAACCAGAGCGATGGAAAATAGAATGGTAACCAGTTGTGCTTTATTCATGCGTACAGAAGCCTCCGATATCGTTTAAGTTATTTATCTGAATCTTCGTTTGGCAGCGAATCGACATTAGTCTTGACTTGCTCGACAAACACTTTCGCCGGTTTGAATGCCGGGATATAGTGTTCGGGAATCTCGATAGCAATGTTTTTCTTGATGTGTCGTCCAATCTTTTTTGCCCGCTTCTTGATGATGAAGCTGCCAAAACCACGGATATATACGTTTTCGCCCTCTGATAAAGAGCCTTTGACTTCTTTAAAAAACGTTTCGAGGGTAACCAGAACGTCCACTTTGGGTACGCCGGTCTTTTCAGATATTGCTGCAACCAAATCAGCTTTCCTCATTGTTAGTACTTGGTTTATAGTAAGTTATAAATGATTCAACGCTTTCGCAAAAGGAGACGCAAATCTCGTAATTAATTTTGTTAAACGGAAGAAATACTCTGAATTATTTCCACAGTTTGTGCTAGTTATCAACTGCTTATACGTTTGGGGCTTGTGGCAACTATATGGAGTGTGGGCTATTTTATTCCTTTACCGGGGGCAGCCCTTGGGATATGCCCGCCCCACTGCCTACTTCTGGTCACCGATAGTCGTTGCATTGCCCTCCTTTGTTTATCTTTGAAGCTATTCTTTTCCCAAGCTCAGAAACACAATTTTTCTATGCTATTATCCATGACCGGCTATGGCCGCACCCAATCGACCTTTCAGGATAAGGTCATAATGGTGGAAATTCGATCTCTGAATTCCAAGTACACCGACCTGCGGCTAAAAATGCCTTCCGGCTACCGGGTTCATGAACCCGACATCCGGCGAATGATCAATGATCAGGCCGAGCGCGGAAAGCTCGACGTCACCGTCGAAGTTAAAACCGGTGGTGGTGATGAAGATTACACCATCAACAAGCCCCTGTTTAAAAAATACTATAACGAACTGGTGGCCCTTTCCCGGGAACTTGGCATGGAAACTGACAATATGCTGTCGGCTATTCTCAAATTGCCGAATGTCGCCACAACTCAGGACGGAGACCCGCCACCCGAGGAATGGGAGGCGGTACAAAAGGCCGTACAGGAAACCATTGAAAAATTTACCGCTTTTCGGCTCTCGGAGGGCAGCGCTCTGGAAAAAGATATGCGTATTCGGGTTGCCAATATTCGTAGTGGGGTCGCAGAGCTACCTGAATTCGAGGAGGACCGCGTAACCAAAATGCGCCAACGCCTCCAGCAAAATCTGGAGGAACACCTTGGGAAAGAACATATCGACGAAAACCGCTTTGAACAGGAAGTGTTATTCTACCTGGAAAAGATGGATATCACCGAAGAAAAAGTTCGCCTGGAGCAACACTGCGTACATTTCCTGGAAGAGCTGAATAAAGAAGTTTCTCAGAAAGGACGCAAATTGGGCTTTATCAGTCAGGAAATGGGGCGCGAAATTAATACGATGGGTGCGAAAGCATATTCGGCTGGTATCCAACGGCTGGTTGTCGGCATGAAAGATGAATTGGAAAAAATTAAAGAGCAGGTAGCGAACTCCTTGTAGTTTTTTGCCTATACACGAGTTGATGCATAATTGAGTTGGATGAGTAAATTGATTGTACTGGCGGCGCCCTCCGGAGCTGGCAAAACGACTATCGTACATCAGCTTTTGGAGTCCTTTGACAACCTGGCCTTTTCCATTTCTGCTACTACCCGCGAGCGCAGACCCCACGAAGTGGATGGTACCGATTATTATTATCTGTCGACCAGGGAATTCCGGTCACACATTGATGCCGATGATTTCGTCGAGTGGGAAGAGGTGTACCCCGATCAATATTACGGTACCCTGCGCAGTGAAGTGGAACGTTTGTGGAAAGAGGGAAAGCACATTGTATTCGATATCGACGTAGTGGGAGCCCTGAATATAAAGAAAGCATATCCGGCAGAAACACTGACGATCTTTATTCAGCCACCATCTCTTCAGGTACTGCGGGAACGACTTATGTCCCGGCGTACCGAAAGCGAACACAGCCTGCGCCGGCGCCTCGAGAAAGCCGAATGGGAGCTCTCTTTTACGAACAAATTCGATAAAATAGTAGTTAATGATGTGTTAGCCGATGCAGTGGCCGAGGCTCGCTCCATTGTCTCGGACTTTATTCAATACAAATAAACATGCAAACTTTAATCACTGAGGGCATCAAGGTAAGCGTTGAAACCCACTACCAGAACAACTACTCCCGCCCTATGGAAGGCAAGTACATTCATGCTTACCGGGTCACCATTGAGAACCTCAGTGATAGCACGGTGCAACTCCTGCGCCGCCACTGGTGCGTCCGCGATTCCAATGGAGAATTTCGTCAAATTGAAGGGGAGGGGGTTATCGGTATTCAGCCCGTTCTGGAACCAGGCGAGGCCCATCAATATGTATCCTGGTGCCATTTGCGAACCGGTCTTGGCAAGATGTGGGGAACCTACCTGATGCAGGAAACGCTGCAGGAAGGTCGTTTTTCTGTTAAGATTCCCGAATTTAATCTCGTTGCCCCTTTTGTGCTCAATTAGATGGTGACGGCCGAGGCATTGAAGTCTCCTTTTCCACAAAACGAATATCCTTTACAACCATCTGCAAATGTCGTCGTCCCGACCCGCCACTCTCCTGGAGGCTGTAGCAGATATCCATTGGTATGCGCTTGCGTACTTTTTCCAGCAATTCGGCCTGTCCAAAAGCAATACCATTCATGATGCGGCTATTCTCCTGGCGCACTGCCAGCTTTAAGTGTGTTCCGTTCAGTGATTTAGAAAACCCCGAATCCACTACGTTCCTGGTGAGGAATACGGGATGTGGGTTTCCGGGGCCGAAGGGAGCCATTTTGCGCAGAATTTTGCGAAAGCCGGAGGTAAACTGTCGAAAATCTACCTCGGCGGTAATGCCCAATTCGGGCTGCTGCTGATCGGGCTGAATGTGGCCCGATACATACTGCTCGATATGTTGGATAAAATTGTCGAGTTCACCGACCGCAATCGTCATGCCCGCAGCGTATTTGTGTCCTCCGTAATTGATGAGCATGGGTTCACTTTCGGCAATGGCATTGTAAATGTCGAATTCACTTACTGAACGTGCGGATCCCACGATGTGCTCGTCGGAATCGGTGAGGATGATGGTGGGTTTATGGTGCCGCTCGGCCAGTCGGGAAGCTACGATCCCGATCACTCCTTTATGCCAGTGCGGCTGGTATAAGACCAGACTCTTTCGCTGGGTGAGGGAGGGGTTGGCGGTGATCAGAGCTTCGGCCTCTTCGGCTGTCTCCTGATCGTATTTACGACGTGTCTTATTACATTCCTCGAGGATGTCGGCGTAGTTGTGGGCAACCTGCCGGTTGCGGGCCAGTATGAGGCGTACGGCCAGTTCGGCATCGGCCAGGCGACCGGCAGCATTAATGATGGGGGCAAGTCCAAACACGATATCCCGTATGTTGAATGGACGGCGCAAATTACTTTGATCGATCAATGCCAACAGGCCCGGCCGGTGAGTATGATTGAGCTGGCGCAGACCATGGTAGGCCAGGATGCGGTTTTCGCCGGTCAGAGGTACGATATCGCTGGCAATACTTATGACCACCAGGTCGAGCAGGCTGTTCAACTCCTCGATTGGGATATTGTGCTGCTGCTCAAAGGCCTGTATAAGTTTAAAGGTAATACCACAACCACTGAGTTCCTTATACGGGTAGTTGCAATCATGCTGGCGGGGATCCAGAATGGCTTCGGCAGGAGGTAATACATCACCCGGTAAGTGGTGGTCGCAGATCACCACGTCAATACCTTTTTCCCGGGCGTAGGTAACCTGCTCTACGGCCTTGATCCCGCAGTCCATAGCGATGATCAGGCGCACGTCGTTTTCAATAGCGTAATCAATACCGGCCCGGGAGATACCATACCCTTCCTTATAGCGATCGGGAATGTAAAAGTCGAGATTACCGTACCTGCGTCCCAGGAAGGTGTACATGAGGGATACGGAGGTGATGCCGTCCACATCATAATCGCCGTAAAGGAGGATCTTTTCTTCTTCGTCAATGGCGCATTGGATGCGTTCTACGGCAATATCCATGCCCTTCATAAGAAAAGGGTCGTGCAGGTGTCGCAGGTTGGGTTGAAAAAAGTGTTCGGCGTCCTCGGGAGTGAGCAGTTCGTGTTGCACCAAAATGGAACAGATCAATGGGTCGAGACCGGATGCTTGTTGCAGTCGGTCGATAGCTGCCTGATCGGGCTTAGCTATCCGCCATGTTTTCTGTTTCTGTTGCATAAGTGCTATCGCTTCTAAAAGAACGGACAATCGCCTGGGGGTGGACGGTTGCAGATCCCCGGCACTAAGGTCGCATTAGGGTGACTTGTAATTTACAGGTATTTCGGCACAAGTCGGAATGCTGGGCAGAAATTCTTAGAGCGTGTTTGGGATTTGTTTTTGATGGCGAAAATGTCTAGAATTTGGTTCTCACAAAGCCTTTTTTGAGCTTCGTAGCATGGCTACGGGGCGAAAAAAGGCTGCAGTGAGGTTCAAGTAATAGACATTTGCAGTCCAAAGGATAAATCCCAAACACGCTCTTAGGGACGGTGGCATGCCGGAGGATAATACAAAAAAAGCTGGCAACCTTCCGGCTGCCAGCTTTTCCCAAAAGGGAGTTTGATCAGCGATTAGTTATTACCGCTGTTGATTACTTTGCTCAAGTCCGGATCGGGCAGAATTACCGTACGGCGGTTTTCGGCACGTCCGTCAGCAGTTTCGTTGTCACCGACAGGCATTTGATCACCACGGCCAACAGCGGCAACTTGTGATGCATCAACACCGTTTTTGATCAGTTGGCGAACAACGGCAAGGGCACGCTTGGTCGACAGCTCCCAGTTATCCTGGAAAGAAGCACCGGCTTTTACCGTTTGGTCATCGGTGTGACCTTCTACCAAAATTTTCAGGTCGCTGTTGTTTTTCAGCGTTGTAGCCAGTTCCTCCAAAGCGGCACGCTCATCACTGCTCAGCGAGTAAGAGCCGCTACGGTAGCCGATACCAGGATCGGTCATAACGTACAGGCGGCCATCGCGCTCTTCCAGTGACAGCCCACTGTCTTTGTAAGTGCCGAAGATGCTGTTGATTTCTTCTTTAACCATAGCCAGCTCTTCTTCAGTCATTTCAAGTTTTTCCTGTACTTGGGCAACTTGTGATTTAGTTGCGTCCAGGTCGCTGCGCAAGCTAGCGATCTGGCTGTTCATTTCTTCTTCTTGTTCAGCCATTTGCTGCTCCAGCTGGGCGTTGGTTTCCTCGAGGTTTTGAACCTGATTTTGAGTCTCAGCCAAAGCTGCATCCGTGGCTTCTTTACTAGCCAGCAATTCGTCGTATTTCTTTTTTGAAACACATGACTGCAGCGAGCCGAGAACAAGAGCTACTACAAGTACGTTGAGAATCAGACGCATGTTCTTCAAAGTTTAATTAAGTGAATTGATATGATTGTGATTCTTAAAAGGTCTCTGAGATAGAGTATGTCAGGGATAGCCCGGGTGTTGATGGGTACAGATAATCTTCTTTGCAAAACAATACATATTTTTTGAATAAAGCAAAGATATGCCTTATTTTATTAGGGGTTTCGGGCTTCCCAAAGCCTTATTTTACTAGGGTCTCGAGGTTAGAAGGAGATATGTGCCAATTTGTTCGCCTCTCCTTTCAGTAAAAAACAGGAAATTGGCGCTTCGGGAGAAATAAGCTATTTTTGCGGGTGCTTCGGTAGTTACGTCTTCCGAGGTACTGATTTTTCTAACAGATCTAACTCATAGATGAACTACGAGATTACCGAGGAAGAAGGGTTTAGGTTTATCGAAACCAAGGGTGGCGACGAAAACCTGCTGCTTCTGCACGGATTGTTTGGCGCACTGAGTAACTTTCAAGGCATCATCGATCATTTTTCCAAGACCCACAACGTCGTGGTGCCAATGCTTCCGATCTTCGAGTTGCCTATCCGGAAAGTCTCCGTTTCTGGTCTGGTGGACTATGTGGCCCGGTTTGTGGAGTACAAAGAGTACAATAAAATTCACGTCCTGGGGAATTCCCTGGGCGGGCATATTGCTCTGTTGTACGTGCTGGCTTACCCCGAACGTGTAAGCTCGGTCATTTTAACCGGTAGTTCCGGCCTCTTCGAGAGTGCCATGGGTACCAGTTTTCCCAAACGGGGTGACTACGAGTTTATCCGCAAAAAGACGGAAGCGACCTTCTACAACCCCGAAGTTGCTTCTAAGGAACTGGTCGATGAGGTGTACGACATCGTCAATGATCGCAATAAAGCCATTCGCATTATTGCCACGGCCAAATCGGCGGTGCGCCACAACCTGGGGGATAAATTACACCAGGTAAAAGCTCCGACCCTGCTGGTCTGGGGGCGCGACGACAATGTCACCCCCGCCTTTGTCGGTGAGAAGTTTAACGAATTGATCGAGCATTCCCGACTTATTTTCGTCGAAAAATGTGGCCATGCCCCCATGATGGAGTATCCCGAACAATTCAATAAATACCTGGGCGATTTCCTGGAAGAAGTTTCTGCCAAAGAAGCAGGCTGAGAAGCTGATCCGAGCGGGTAGCGACCTCACTTAAATACTGAATTCATGAACCTGCGGTTGTTGGGTTTCCTGCTTGGTATTACCGGCTTCTTATATGCCTGTTCCGGCACGCGATCGGCTAATTCCGGTCCCGTCTACTCGGTTGAGATGCGCAATCTCGATACCCTGGAGGTGCAGGCTGATCGCCCCGACCGGCTCCGGGCAGCCACCGATATAACCTTGCCACACCATCGGGCTACCCCCCAACGCAAAGCCGATATTTTGCACACCAGGCTGGATTTGCAATTCGACTGGGCCAACGAAACCGTTATCGGTACCGCCAGGCTTATGTTCACCCCCTTTTTCTACCCAATCGATACGCTGGTACTGGATGCCAAAAGCCTCGACGTCGAGGCAGTGACCTTGGAACCCGATATTTCCGCGGACTTTGTCCACCGCTCTGATCTGCTTTTTATTCCGCTTCCGCAAAAAACGACTCGTGCCGACACGCTGACCGTCACCATAAATTATCGTGCGCGGCCTGCCGCTTCGGGTGGAAGTGCGGCAATCACGTCCAATCAGGGCCTGTTTTTTATTAACCCCCGGGGCAAAGAGGCCGGTAAACCCCGTCAGATATGGACCCAGGGAGAAACCGAATGGAACTCCCGCTGGTTCCCTACAATTGACGAACCTAACGAGCGGTTTACCCAGACCATCAGCCTGCGGGTCGACACCAATTTTGCCACCCTCTCGAACGGAGTGAAAACCCGGGTGGAACAACACGATGATGGTACCCGTACGGATACCTGGACCCTCGATCGTCCACACGCGCCCTACCTGTCAATGATTGCAGTTGGCGAATGGGCCGTAGTCGAAGACGAATGGGAGGGAATTCCTTTGGGCTATTACGTAGAGCCCGCTTATGCAGACGATGCCCGGGCTATTTTTGCCCATACGGGCGACATGTTGGCGTTCTTCTCCGATACCCTTGATATGTCCTATCCCTGGCCGGTATACAATCAGGTAGTGGTCAGAGACTACGTATCAGGGGCGATGGAAAACACCACGGCCGTCGTGTTTGGTGATTTTGTTCAGAAGCACCGACGGGAGCTGATCGATCAGTCGAACGACGGTATTGTGGCGCACGAACTTATGCACCACTGGTTTGGCAACCTGGTCACTTGCGAAAGCTGGGCTCACCTGACGCTCAACGAAGGTTTTGCCAGCTACGCCGAATATCTGTGGCTCGAGCACTGGGAGGGGCGTGAAGCAGCTGATCATCACCTGCGTACGGAGCGCCGTATCTATATGAGCGGCTTTGACTTTCATCCGCTCATTCATTATCAGTATGAGGATGCCGAGGATATGTTCGATGCCCACTCTTATAATAAAGGAGCTGCCGTGCTACATATGTTGCGTTATGAGCTGGGTGATGCTGCTTTCTTCGCGGGGCTGAAAAAGTATTTACGGCAACACGCCGGTCAAGCGGTTGAAGAAAGTGATCTGCGACTCGCCCTGGAAGCTGCTTCGGGGCGCGACCTGCGTCTCTTTTTCGATCAGTGGTTCCTGTCGAGTGGTCATCCAATGGTTCAGGTGAAACACGATTGGAATCCCGTATCGCAATCCGTTACACTCAGCCTGGAGCAAGTTCAAAATCCCGACCGGATGCCGGCGGTGTTTCGCTTGCCCGTTACGGTGGAAATATGGGTGAATGGAAAAGCCCGGCGGCGCACGATCGTAATGGACCGCCGCCGGCAATCGTTTTCCCTGACCGATATTCCCAATGCGCCCCAACTTATATTGATCGATCCCGATCGCCACATCCTTGCCGAATGGTCATACCAACGACCGATCGAAGCCTATGCCGATCAGTATCGTTTGGCGACAAATGTCATGAACCGGCTGGATGCCCTGAATTACCTCATCGAATACGAAGTATCCCTTACCGACGCGGTCCTGCGCGAAGCATTGGACGATTCCTTTTGGGCGATTCGTGCACGCGCAGCGGAGGTAGTTTCCTGGCAGGACCACCACGAACAACTGCGCGATTTGGCCCTGAACGATCCCCACAGTTCCGTTCGGGCCGAAGCCCTGTTGCGCCTGACCGAAGGCGAAGCCGACAATTTGGTGCCACTGGCTACCCGCATACTGGAGCGCGATTCGGCTTATCGGGTTATGGGAGCTGCCCTGGAAGTGTTATCCGACCAGGACCCGGACCGGGCGATCACCGTAGCCAAAAGTCTGGAAAGTGAATCGACCTCCGATTTACTGTTGAGCCTGGCTCATATTTACGCTCGGAGTGAAGACCCAACTCACCTGACCTTTTTTGCGAAAGCAGCGAACCGGGTGGACCAGGAATTGGCTTTTTACTTCTTCGATTACTACCAGGAATTGGCTCGCCTGGCCGAACCTGCCGAAGCGGCGCGGGTACGCCAACGCCTGTATGCCATAGCCAGCGATCATGGAGAGCCTCTGTACCGGCGTTTTGCCACGGCCTACGCCCTCAATGAGTGGAAAAATACCGATCAGGTCGATGCCAACCTGGCTGAATCGGAAACTGAGCAACGGCGTCTGCAGGAGTCGGCCGACCAATTGCGGGTGTTGCTGAAGCAGTTGGTGCAATCCGAACAGGACGAGCGCCTGCGTACCTATTACCGGCAATTTCCCGACGTACTTCCGGCCGGTAAACAGTAGTTACTTTTAGGGGTAACCCGAAAAAGCGGGGATTGGTATATTTGTCTTCCTTCATCCTTGACAATCAGGCGAATTGTAGGTATTATAGGTGGCTGATCCCACATGTGGTGACCTCCGCCCCGACGGCTGTTAAAAATAGTTAGCGATCGCATCCTTCTGGAGGTCTGGACAGTTATAAGGAAACGAACAGGAATCACAAAGACTATGGCAAGGAAGGATAATTATCAGTTGCTCATTGAAAAGCTCGACCAATTCATCCGCAAGTACTATATCAATCAGTTACTGCGCGGACTACTCTACACCATCGGTTTGGTGTTGCTCCTCTTTTTGGTCGTGAGCACCCTCGAATACTTTTACTATTTCAATCAGACGGGCCGTAAGGTCTTACTATACTCCTTTTTGGGCGTAAGCCTGGTGGCTCTGTCGGGGTGGGTATTACTACCTCTCCTCCGGTATTTTCGCCTGGGAAAAGTGATCAGCCACTCCCAGGCCGCTGATATTATCGGTGACCATTTCCACAACGTTAAAGACAAGCTGCTCAATATTCTGCAGTTAAAAGAGCAATCGGCCTCCCAGGCGAACAAAGACCTTATTCTGGCCAGTATTGACCAAAAATCAGAAGAGATCCGCCCGGTTCCTTTTCAGTCGGCCATCAACCTGTCCAGTAACCGGAAGTATTTACGGTATGCATTGCCTCCGTTACTCGTTCTGCTCATCATCCTGTTTGCGGCACCGAGTGTGATCCGGGATAGTACCCGCCGCCTCATCAATAATAACGTCGACTTCGAACGTCCCGCCCCGTTTCAGTTCGTGCTGGCTGACGATAATCCCTCGGTGGTGCAGTTCGAAGATTATCCCCTTTCGGTAAAAATCAAAGGAGAACAACTTCCGAATGATGTTTTCATCGAAGTGGATGGTGCGCAATATCGCCTGAGCGAGGAAGACCCTACCACCTTCACCTACCGGTTTAGCAATGTGCAGAAGGACCTGAAATTTCGCCTGTTCTCAGCCGGGGTTTCTTCGCGTCGCTATACCCTGGATGTGTTGCAGAAACCCAATATTGTGGGGTTTGACGTGCAGCTGGATTATCCGGCCTATACCGGACGTCGCGACGAAGAACTAAGTAGCATCGGCGATTTGATAGTTCCGGAAGGAACAACTATTGATTGGGTATTCAATGCCGAAAATACCGATGACATCCAATTGCTCTTTCAGCGGGAGGGTGAAAAGCAGCCCGCCAAACGGTTTTCGGATGAGTTATTTACGTTTAAGCGGCGCGTGACTCAAGACGACACCTACAAGCTCTACGTGTCGAATGAGGCCCTGCCCAATGCCGATTCCATTCTGTATTCCCTGAGTATCATTCCCGATTACTACCCGGAAGTATCCGTCGAATCGGTTGCCGATAGCACCGATGAAAAACTGGTTTACTTTGTGGGGGAGGCATCTGATGATTACGGTCTGCGTTCGCTGAGCTTCAATTATCGCATTAATGGAGAGGATGGAAGTCAGGGACCACTCGAGACCGAACTCCTGCGCGAGCCCACCACGAATCAAATACAGTACGATCATCTTTTTGATCTCAATACGCTCAATCTGAAGCCAGGTGATCAGGTGTCGTACTACTTCGAAGTATACGATAATGACGGCGTAAACGGCAGCAAATCGGCCCGTACCAATATGATGGTGTTCGCCACTCCTACCCTGGAAGAGCTAGAGGCACAATCCGAGTCTAACGATGAGACCATCAAGGAAAATCTCAAAAAGGCGATTGACGAAAATAAGAAGCTCCAGGAAGAGATGAAAAAGATGCGGGAAAAGCTGCTGCAGCAAAAGGAAATGGACTGGCAAAGCCGCCAGGAAATGGAACGACTGCTCGAGCGTCAGAAAGAGCTGCAAAAGCAGATTGAAGAGGCCCGTAAAGCGTTCGAAGAAAACCGAAAGACGGAGGAAGAGCTGGAACAAAGTGATCCCGAGACGCGCCAGAAGCAAGAGAAGCTCGAGGAGATGTTTGACAAGGCGATGAACGAAGAAATGCAGCGTCTCATGGAGCAGATTCAGGAAATGCTGCAAAAGCTGGAAAAAGACCAGGCGCTCGAGATGATGGAGCAAATGGAAAATAACAGCGAACAGAAGCAGATGGAAATGGAACGACTCGAGGAGTTGTTCAAGCAACTCGAGTTGGAACAGGAAGTAAATAAAGCCGTGGACAAGCTCGAAAAACTCGCCGAAGAGCAAGACAAACTCAGTGAAGAGATGGATCCATCACTGCAGGAAGAGGAGCAGGAGGCCACCGATGAAGAACAGCAGGAAGGCGAACAGCAGTCCGCTGAGGAAGAGAATAAAGAAGGTGAGCAGCAGGAAGGCGAGAATCAGGAAAATAAAGAGGGCGAGCAACAAGAAGGAGAAAACCAGGAACAAGAAAACCAGGAAGGCGAACAGCAGGAAAATCAGGAAGGCGAACAGCAAAACCAGGAGCAGCAACAGCAACAATCGGGTGACCAACAGGAAGAACTCCAGAAAAAACAGGAGGAGATTCAGAAGGAATTTGAAAAGCTGATGGAGCAAATGGAGCAAATCCAGGAGAAGAACCAGGAAATGGAAAGCCCACAGTCCATGCCGGATAATCAGGAGCAAATGGAGGATATCCAGCGCAGCATGCAGGAAATCCAGCAACAACTCCAGCAACAACAAAATCAACAGGCGGGTCAAAAGAGTAAGCAGACCTCCAAGCAAATGAAAGAGATGGCCCAGCAAATGCAGCAAAACATGCAGGCGGGGCAGATGGAGCAAATGCAGGAAGACATGGAAGCTCTCCGCCAACTGCTCGAGAACCTGGTAGGTCTTTCCTTCGATCAGGAGGAGCTCATCGATAAGTTCGAGAATACCGCCATCAATACGCCTAAATACGTGGATCTCGTTCAGGAGCAATTTAAGTTGGAAGACGACTTCGGAATGATCGAAGATAGCCTCCAGGCTCTCAGCAAGCGCGTGTTCCAGATCGAGACCTTTGTGACCGATAAGGTGGGAGCCATCCGCAATAATATGAAAACCACCCTGGAGGACCTGGAGGAACGCCGTAAGTTCCAGGCTGCCGATCACCAGCAACGGGTCATGAAGAATACCAACGATCTGGCACTCATGCTGAGTGAGACCATGAATCAGATGCAGCAGCAAATGTCAGCTATGATGTCGGGGCAGCAGAGTTCCAAGCCCAGTTCGGGGCAGCCCAAGGATCAAATAAGTCAGGGGCAGCAGCAACTCAACCAGGAGGCCCAGCAGCGATTGCAACAGATGAAGGAAAGCGGCAAGCGACTATCGGCCGAGGAATATGCTAAACTCGCCGCACGTCAGGCTGCTTTGCGCCAGGCCCTCGAAGAAAAGGCCCAGAAAATGCGCGAACAAGGCAAAGGCAATCCCCAGTTGCAGGAGATGATCGATGCCATGGATAAGGTGGAGACCGAACTGGTGAATAAGGAACTCACCAACGAGATGATGGAACGCCAGCAGGAAATCCTCAACCGCCTGCTCGACTACGAAAAAGCCGAGCGCGAACAGGAATTTGACCAGAAGCGCAAGGCCGAGCAGGCTTCCATGCAGGAGCGGGAAATGCCGCCTGCTCTGCAGGAATACATAAAGCAACGCCAGGCGGAGATCGACCAGTTCAAAACGGTTTCGCCCAACCTTAAGCCTTATTACAAAGGCCTTGTAGAAGAATACTTCAAATCGCTGAAAAGCGGTAATAATTAATAGTTAACCAACCTGTCAAAAGGGGCACCTGAGCCAATCTGGGGCCCCTTTTACCGTACCCAGGCGGGCTCAGAAAGTCCGGAGGTTGACACTTCGTGTAATTTTTACTATATTACATGGGTTACATAAAGAGCACAGACTACCATATGCTGAAACTCTCCTCTAATCCGAAGAATGTAGCTGTAGTTGAAAATTTCGTCGGTAAAATCTGCCGGGAATACCACATCCAGAAGGACATTTACGGGAATATTTTGATCAGTCTTACCGAGGCCGTTAATAATGCTATTATTCACGGTAACAAGAACGATGAGTCAAAATCCGTGCACATTCAAACGCGCAAGGCTCCGGATCGGATCGCTATCCGCGTATCGGATGAAGGTCGAGGATTCGATGCGGCTGAACTTCCCGACCCGACGTGTCCCCAAAATCTAACCAAATGCGGTGGACGAGGCGTTTTCCTGATGAAGCAACTTTCCGACCGGGTAGACTTCCTCGATGATGGTCGTACAGTAGAAATGCACTTCAAAATATGAGTGACGATCTGCTCCGTGATTTTTCCTTTCCCGGCGAGCAGGAAGACCTCATTAGTTTCCATTCCGAAGAGATCGAGTTCGAGCCCGATCAGCCCCTGCGGCTCGATCATTGGATTCGTTCTGTCGTCGATTCCCAGAAGTGTACTCTGGGTTTTCTCAATATTATTTTCTGTGACGATAACTACCTCCATCGTATGAATGTGGAGTACCTCGATCACGATACCCTCACCGATATCATTACCTTTCCCTACGCCGATCCTCCCCAGATCGAAGGCGACATCTTTATTAGTCTGGACCGGGTGCGCGAAAACGCCCATGCGTTTCAGGTCCCCTTTGACCACGAACTGCACCGCGTCATCATTCACGGTGTACTCCACCTGTGCGGCCAAGGCGACAAAACCCCCCGCGAGAAAGGTGAGATGCGTGCCAAGGAGGATGCCGCCTTAGAGCTGTTGGGGGAATAGGCTTTCGCCAAAATTGGATTGGTTCGTATCTTTTTCGGACTTTCGTCAAAAAGTATAGCTCTTATGGAGTCATCCTCCAAACCAGGCTGGCTACGCCGCGTCCAGGAACAAAGCTGGGAACCGGAAATCCTGATCTCGGGTATTGTCCTCTTCGCCCTTTTCCAAATGCCGGAGCGCATCGATGCCTTCAGCGATTACCTGGAGCTGAACGGGCACTTTATGTTTTCTAACGGGACCATTAATGAAGTGCTGGCATCTATCATCAAGGTATCCCTGTACTGGCTGATGATAGGCTTTTCCCTGCACCTGTTCCTGCGAAGCGTCTGAACCGCCAAAATCCAAGGACTAAACAAAAAGGATTAGTAGCCTGGCTGGATATCGGGTATCTGTCGCGGGGACTACACCGTTTGAACCTGTACTATCGTTACCCCCCGAACGATAATCAGCCCGAACCTTTTTTGCTAAAACGGGCCGTGGTCGAGTTTTATAAAACGACTGAAGGGGACGCAGAGGCTAAAGAGACCATAGAGAAACGGAAGGGACCAAAGTGATGGAAGAGCCCGAAGGGACACAGGGACAATGAGCGCCTTCTTTTCATAGGATAGGTTGGTTGATCTGCCAATTGTGCATGCCTGAATGAGCGTGGTTTACAAGAACTGTTTCGTTACCAAAAGTCGATGCTCCATTAATTATAATCAGGGCCAAGGGCCATGGTCCACGCTCTTGTTACCTTAACCTCAATCTCAACCTCCTCTGCCCGCTGAAGCCCGTACGGGCTTCAGCGG
>JASBTH010000439.1 GCA_030148525.1 Saprospiraceae bacterium
CCTGTACCCTAGCAAACGGGAGAGTTTCGGCATCCCCATTTTGGAGGGCATGGCCTGCGGCACGCCCGTGATCACCAGCAAGGCAGCTTCCATGCCCGAGGTGTCCGGTGATGCCGCCTGCCTGGTCGATCCCCTGCAACCCGATTCCATAGCCGAGGTATTGGGCGTTTTGCTTCACGATGCTGATATGCAGGAAAAACTGCGGGTGGCCGGACTGGAGCGTGCCAGGGCATTCAGCTGGGAACAAACGGCCCGCACTTCCCTGGCGAGTTATCGCCGCCTCTTAGGTGAACCCGAAAAAGAAACAGCATGACTATTGTATTCTGGACAGCCCTCGGGCTGGTGGTATATACGTACGTGGGTTACGGTCTGGTACTCTATTTGCTGGTCCTGGCCAAGCGCCTGATCAAAGGCCGTCCCCAACCCGCCAGCGGCACCTACGAGCCGGAGGTCACCCTCCTGGTTGCCGCCTACAACGAAAAGGACTACGCTGCCCGTAAGGTGGAAAACACCCGCCAGTTGGACTATCCGGCCGAGAAGCTAAAACAGGTGTGGATCACCGACGGCTCCGACGACGGTACGCCCGACCTGCTGCGGGAGTACGAGGATGTGACGGTTCTGCACGAGAATGCCCGCAACGGGAAGATCGCCGCCATGAACCGCGGCATGCAGCTGGTAGATACGCCCATCGTGGTATTCTCCGATGCCAATACCCTGCTGGGTAAGGAGTCGATCCGTCGCATTGTCAATCTGTTTGAGCGACCCACCACGGGCTGCGTATCCGGAGAAAAGCGCATTCGCACCGGCGAAGCGGAAGCCGCCGCCGGTGCCGGGGAGGGCCTCTATTGGCGCTACGAATCAACCCTCAAAAAGTGGGATGCGGAACTCTACTCCGTGGTGGGCGCGGCCGGTGAGTTGTTCGCCGTACGCACCGAACTCTATCAGCACGTGGAACCGGACACCCTGCTCGACGATTTCATCGTCAGCCTGCGCATCGCCAAACGCGGCTACACCATCCAGTACGATCCGGAGGCCTACGCCATCGAAACGGCTTCGGCCAACGTGCAGGAAGAACTCAAACGCAAGATCCGCATCGCTGCCGGCGGCATCCAGTCGATCGTCCGCCTGGCGCCCCTGCTGAATATCTTCAAATACGGCATTTTGAGTTTTCAGTACATCAGCCACCGCGTGCTGCGCTGGACGCTGGCACCACTGGCCCTGCCCGTCATCTTCATCAGCAATGCCCTGCTGTGGAATCAGGGCCTGCTTTATCAGGTCCTCTTCCTGGGGCAGGTGGCCTTCTACGCGGCGGCCCTCCTCGGCTGGTACCTGGAGCACCGCAAGATTAAGCTCAAATTGCTCTTTGTGCCCTATTACTTCTTCATTATGAATTACGCCGTGTATCGCGGTTTCGGACGCTATCTCGCCCGCAAGCAGGATGTACGCTGGGAGCGCGCCAAACGGGGGGATGCTGTCGCGGGACTTTAGGGAACGTAGTGACCGGAGGGACTTAGGTTTGCGCCTATTTCTGTCGGGTGCGTAATTGCCTGTTTTCAGGCTTGATTGCGTTGGGCATCGTGCATCGGGCATTAAAACCCTTATGATGCCTGTTTTGATGATACCTGAGCTGCCCCAACGCTCCCTGCCTACGCCAGCTTCGGCAGGCATGTACGCTCGACGCCCGACGCTCCACGCACTACGCTCTCTGCCCGCCGAAGCCTCAGCGAAGGTGGGCGACGCTCCCTGTCTACGCCAGCTTCGGCAGGCATGCACGCTCGACGCAATTAGGAGCAAATAACAAATCTCAAGACACACTCTCCAGTCGCTTGAGTATCCCCAGTCTCTTAGTCCCTGCAGTCCCTCGAGTCCCAAAGTCACCCCAAACCTTCACCGACCGCCGAAGCTTCAGCGTAGGAGGTAAACCTCAAACCTGATAAGTCACTTCCGTTTCCGGTAAAATCGCACATCGAGGCTCCCCAGTACCATGGGCCAGAGTTCGTCGTAGGGGATGAGCTCGATGTCGGGGCCCTGGGGTGCTTTGGAGAGGGGCATGGACCGGAGTTGCTCCAGGTAGGGAGCTGCGTGTCGCTCCACGGCCTTGCGGTGAAAGCCGTTGATGGGGATTTGCAGCAGCATTTTGATGAAGCAGTTGCTGCGGAAGGTATCGTCGCGACGCAGGTAGCGGGTGCAGTACTTTTCGATGGCTTCGATGCGGTCGATGGCCTTCTGGTATTGGTGCCGGCTGATGGTGAAGAGGATCTGCAGTACCAGGATCGGGATATTCATTCCCCGCTTGTCGCGGGAGAAGATGGGAACCTCATTCAGGAATTTACCGAGTCGGAACCGCTTGGGGCGTTTGGAATGCTCCGGTAATTGGATGCGCCCGATGTATTGGAGATAGGAGAGGTAGCCCTGGATGATGGTCCAGGTCTCGCGGGATACCCGATCCAGTTGTTTGTAGTTTTTTTGATGTATAACCTGTTGGTGTATTTGGTAGGCTGCACCGTACTCCCGACTGTGGAAAGCCAGCATGAGGCTAAGCTC
>JASBTH010000193.1 GCA_030148525.1 Saprospiraceae bacterium
ACCCATCAGGATTAATTCGATGGAGATATACTCATCACCAAATTCGGGCAGCATTTTCTTGGCCCGGCTCAGCGATTTGTTGGCGTCGTTGGTGAGGTATTGCTTTTCACTGCCCTCGACCCGGGGATACTCTTTGATGGACTCCTCTATCTTGCGTTTGAGGGTCGCCATGTTAACGCCCGATTTCTGAAGCAGGAAATTGGCTACATTCTCATCGGTCTCGATGATACCCTTCAACAGGTGGGGCGTATCTACCTGCTGCTGATCGACCCCGGCCGCGATCTGTTGCGCCTTCAGGATCGACTCCTGTGCTTTTATGGTAAAATTGTCGTAAGTCATATGCTGATTTCGTATTTTTTAAAGCTACTAAAAGAGTATCAAAAGCAAGGCCAAGTGGTTTTTTCTGTCTTTTTGGCAGTGGCTTTCGCCAAAAAACGCCAGAGTGACAGGCTATCACGCAAGCATCAGGGCAGAAGCAAAACACGGATAAAAAGTACGAAATCTGTGGATAGCCCGAAAGGAGCTAGGGGTGGGAGGCGTTGATTTTTAGACAAACCCTCCAAAAATCGGAAAGCGGAAGTCGGAGAGCGGAGGTCGGAAAGCGGAAAGATGAAAAAAGTCGATATTTCAAAACACCAAGCTCAATTATTTCTAATAATCAGATACCCCTCTCCCCCAAAGTAACCTTAATCGCCAGAAATTGGACGTCGGAATAGGAAGAGGGGAAGGGGTGAGGGTATGTGGAAATCCGAGGTTGGCCTCCTTCTCTCATACTATCTGCCATAGCCCTTTCTACCTTCAAAGATATTTTGCATCGCCATAATTTAAGCCTTAGGGGCTGCTCTCGAAGTGCGAATAATAGGATTATATCTTTTCGTATAGTCTTTCTCGAGTGCGCGATCCAGCAACACCTTCACTGAAGTTTCGGTGGCCAGGGAAGGATCAGCGGTCCTTTTCGATCCGTCAACCGTGCAGCGTTTAGCGTCTTCTCATCTAAAAAAGACGGACATTCATATAGGGTATTTTCTTCTTTAATCGTTTAAGCGTATATATAAAGCCATATCCCCAAAACCGAACCTTATGGTCATAACAAATTGTATCCAAGGCGACCTGACCCCGTTCACGCCTACCGCCGATCGACCCTGGAATGCCTACCGGGCCCGCCACCTGCTGCGCCGGTTGGGTTTTGGCGCAAGCCCGGAAGCGGTAGAAGCCGCCCTGCAAGTATCACCATCCCAACTGGTAGATCAACTCATAGACGAAGCTATTCAGATGCCGCTCCCCGACGAGCCGGAATGGGCATACTGGTCGATCAGCGACTACGATAGTGAAGAGGCAATCCAAATGGCCGTGATGCAAAGCCGGGAGTGGACCGTACGCTGGTTTCGCGACATGGCCGCCAATGGGCTACGGGAAAAAATGGCGTTGTTCTGGCACAACCATTTCGTGACTCGCCTCGACGACTACATCTGCCCTTCTTATTTGTATCAGTACCACAAACTGCTGCAGGAAAAGGGATTGGCTAACTTTAAGGAATTCACCCACGCCATCGGTATTACGCCGGCCATGCTCGTCTTTCTGAACGGAGCCCAGAACACCCGCTTCAACCCCAACGAGAATTACGCCCGGGAACTGTACGAACTCTTTACCTTGGGACAAGACAATGGCTATACGCAAACCGATATAGAGGAAACGGCACGGGCTTTGACCGGCTGGGTCGACCGGGCTGAGTTTTGTGCTCCCATCACCTTTGTACCCAACCTGTTCGATCCGGGTAGCAAGACGATCTTCGGACGCACCGGCAATTGGGGTTACGACGATGTGATCGACATCCTGTTCGAAGAACGGGCCACGGAGATCAGCCTTTACATTTGCGGTAAGATCTACGAGCACTTCGTACACCCCGAGCAGGACGACGCCATAGTTGCCGAATTGGCGGCGACGTTTCGGGCCAATGATTTTGAGATCGCCCCCGTATTTCGGCAACTATTCAAAAGTGAGCACTTTTTCGACGAATACGTCCCCGGCACCCAGATCAAAAGCCCGATCGATAATTTCGTAGGGCTGCTCCGCGACGGCGCATTCCCTACCGACAATCGGGAACTTATGCTTGGCTTTATCTACTTCGCTTCCCTTCAGGACCAACAAATATTCGACCCGACCGATGTGGCCGGGTGGCCCGGCAACCGATCCTGGCTCAATACCAACACTATCACCCTGCGATGGCAGTCGATGGAACTGTATGTCACGTACCTATTCGAAAGTGCCCCGGAACGATTGCGTACCATTGCCAAAATGCTCAGTAACAACTCCAATGATCCGGAGGTGGTTACCAAAGCGCTGGCCGATCACTTTCTGGTCAAAGGCCTGACCAATGAGACCGACCTGATGGCCGCCGTGGATGCCTTTAAGGCCGAAGTGCCCCAAAACTATTTTGATGAGGGTAGCTGGAACCTGGACTGGGATATCGCCCCCGCCCAGGTGGTGCTGTTAATGCTGGAACTGATTAAGCAACCCGATTTCCAACTCCTTTAATCCCAAAAACCTATGTGCGACCACAACCATAACAAACGCCACGGTGCTGCCCTCGAACACGGCGAAGCCCACCAGCAGGACCACCAGCAATGGAGCCGGCGGTCCTTCCTGCGCAATATGGGCCTGATCGGTTCGGGCTCGATGGTACTGTCACAAATGCCGATCACTGCTCTGGGCGCTTCGCCCCTGACCCATTCCCTGGCCAACGCCAATACCGATCGCATCCTCGTACTCATTCGCCTCAAGGGAGGAAACGATGGCCTCAACATGATCGTTCCGGTGGGTCAGTACAATCAGTACCAGGCCGGACGCCCCGGCATCGCCATTCCCGAGAATCAATTACTCCAACTTGACGATGCCTTTGCCATGCCCGACAGTATGGAGCCTCTGAACAGTCTCTGGCAAAACGGAGCCATGAAGGTGGTTCATAGTGCCGGTTACCCCGATCAGAACTTATCGCATTTCCGCTCGTCCGACATTTGGGCCACCGCCAGCGATGCCAATGAGATCGAGACTTCGGGTTGGCTGGGACGCTGGCTGGAGAATGAATTTCCGGAATTCCTCGTGAATCCGCCTACCGATCCACCCGCCATTCAGATTGGCGGAGCCGGCAATCTTGCGTTTACCAATACTGAGGCCACCAATATGGGCGTGGTCGTCAATAACCCCGATCAGCTCGCCCGTATCGCGCAGGACGGGCAATTGTACGATCCACTTGATGTGCCCGAATGCTATTATGGTGAGCAACTGAGTTTTGTGCGCACGGTTGCCAACAGTACCTTCCGGTACGCGCAGGTGATCAACGAAGCCTACGAACAAGCCGGCAACGAAGTGCAATACAGCAGCAGCCTGGGTCGCCAGTTTGCGCTTATAGCACGCCTGATCAAAGGTGGCCTGTCGACCCGCTTGTACATGGTCACCCTCGATGGGTTCGATACCCACGCGGGGCAGAACAACATACACCCGCGCCTGATGCGGGAACTCAGCCAGGGTGTTTCCGATTTTTACCAGGACCTCGCCACGGCCCAGGCTGATACCAATGTATTGTGCATGTCGATCAGTGAATTCGGACGACGGATTGAGCAAAACGCTTCCCAGGGAACGGATCACGGGGCGGCCTCCCCCATGCTCCTCTTCGGCGACGGCCTGAATGGGAATGGCCTAGTGGGACAGGGGCCGGACCTCACCGAACTCGATCCGGTCGGTAATCTGCCCTACGAAACGGATTTCCGATCGGTCTACAGCACCATCCTGGAAAATTGGCTGTGCCTGCCCCCCGCTTCGGTCGATCAGATCATGGGACAGTCGTTCAACCGCATCCCGGAGCTCGGCCTGGCTTGCCAGACCACCTCCGGCACCAATCGAAATCGGGTCGCGCCACTTGAGCATCAGCTCCTGCAAAACGGCGATCAGGTCACCCTGCGCTATTACCTGCCCGTAGGCAGCCGGGTCCGCTCGGAATTGCTCGATATGAGTGGCCGCCGCCTGCAAGACCTTTCGCCAGGTTGGCAAACACCCGGCTGGCACGATCTGCAGATCAACCTCCGCCAGTATCGGCTGGCCGGTGCGATCTATTTGCTGCGGATGCAGGCAGGGCAACGGGTGTTGGTGAAGAAGATCATGGTGCAGTAACGCGTAGCTAAATCGGAAATCGGAAATCGGAAATCGGCCTCCCTCGCCCTTACCCTCCGCAATAGCACGATAGAGGAAAGGGCTCCGGCGGCCAGGGAAAGCAGCATTAAATAGGAAGGTTAAAAGAAACAATCCATAATTTCAACCCTGGCCCTTGAACCATGGACCTTGGCCCCTGGACCTTGAACCTTGAAACGACCTACTACTCTATACCCGAAAATCCATGCATACCAGAGTCAAAATATGCTGCATCTCTTCACACGAAGAAGCCAAATTAGCCATAGGTATGGGAGCCGATGCACTTGGCTTAGTCGGTCACATGCCCAGTGGCCCCGGAGTGATCGATGATGAGTTAATCCGGTCCATTGCCGAATCCGTGCCGCCACCCACCAGCACCTTTCTGCTAACCAGCGAGACTGCTTTTACGGACATACTTTCCCATTACGACCGGGTACACACCAATACGGTGCAGTTGGTAGATTCGGCAGATTCGGAAACCTACGTCCAACTTCGGGAGGCACGCCCCCACCTCAAGATCGTCCAGGTCATCCACGTGCAAGACGAAGGGAGTATCGATGAAGCTATTGAAGTCTCCGGCGACGTGGATGCACTTTTACTGGATAGCGGCAATCCCCATGCGAAGACCAAAATATTGGGTGGCACCGGTAACACCCACGATTGGTCACTGAGCCGCCGGATCGTGGAGGCCGTGGATTGCCCCGTATTCCTGGCCGGAGGCCTGCGCACAGGTAATGTTCGCGAAGCCATGGAAACCGTTCAACCATTTGGACTGGATCTGTGCAGTGGCGTCCGGACCAATGGCCAGTTAGATCCGAAGAAGCTGGAAGCATTTATGAAGGTAGTTCATGGGTAATTTTTAGTGAATAATTTTTATTTGGTAAGTACAGTGTATTGGGTAAAAGGTAGTTGGATTATTTCGTGAGACTTATCAGCCAGTAGCCCACCAGGTCTATCTCCCCGGTCTCTTCAGTCTCCCGCAATCCGTAGGCCGTTCATCGTGAGCCGTAAACCGTTCTAAACATTAGCCTTTCGGCAAAAATGGTATTTTGGCACAAAAGATCGATTCGTATGAAAAAACTATGTACAGACGCGATGCATCGCGTCTCAACTATGTATCGCTTCGCCGTCCTGATTTTCTTGATGGCTATTACGCTTTCCCCTCTTCTCGCGCAAACTGCTCCCGAGGCCCAGAAGAAGGCCGTTATGGATTGGGTGGACGAGCACCAGGCTTCCTTTTCGGAAGTGGCCCAGAGTATCTGGAAATGGGCCGAACTGGGATACCAGGAGAAAAAAAGCTCGGGGCTGTTACAGGAAACCTTACGCGAAGCCGGATTTACCATTGAAACGGGCATCGCCGATATCCCTACTGCTTTCGTAGCCAGCTATGGCTCCGGAAAGCCCGTCATTGGCATGATGGCCGAATTCGACGCGCTGCCGGGCGTATCCCAGGATGCTGTTCCCTATCGTAAGGAGCGCCCCGATTGTACAGCCGGTCATGCCTGCGGCCACCATTTATTTGGGGCGGGCTCATCCGCAGCGGCTATTGCCGTGAAAGAATGGATGGACGAGCACGAGGTAACCGGCACTATACGCCTCTATGGTACCCCCGCCGAGGAAGGCGGAGCCGGAAAAGTCTATATGGTGCGTGCCGGTGTATTCGACGATGTCGACGCTATGCTGCACTGGCATCCGGGCAGCAGCAATTCGGCCGATGCGGGTTCGTCCCTCGCCAATAAATCGGCCAAATTCCGGTTTTACGGAGCGGCTTCTCACGCAGCCGTAGCTCCCGAGCGCGGACGCAGCGCCCTCGATGGAGTGGAGGCCATGAACTATATGGTGAACCTGATGCGGGAGCACGTGCCCATGGAATCACGCATTCACTACGTGATCACCCGTGGTGGGGAGGCTCCCAACGTAGTACCCGAATTTGCGGAGGTCTTTTACTACACCCGCCACCCCGAGATGGCTGAGGCACGTGCTATTTTCGACCGGGTCGTACAGGCGGCCGAAGGTGCAGCGCAAGGCACCGGTACCCGCCTGGAATACGAGATCATCCACGGTGTCTTCAACTTACTGCCCAACCAGACCCTCGGTGAGCGTATGCACGCCAACCTGAGCATGGTCGGAGGTGTGGATTATACCGATGAGGAGGTGGCTTTCGCCAAAAAGATCATGGAAAGCTATCCCGATAAAAAAGTCAATCCCGAAGATGCAGCCAGTATTGATCCTTTCGACGTACGCGAGCGTGGAGGTGGAGGCTCAACTGACGTTGGCGATGTAAGCTGGGTCGTTCCTACCGCCGGCATGCGGGCAGCCACCTGGGTTCCGGGTACCGCCCCCCACAGTTGGCAGGCCGTTGCGGCCGGAGGCATGAGCATCGGCAAAAAAGGAATGGTCGTGGCAGCCAAAACCCTGGCCCTGACCGCCATGGACCTGTTTACCAATCCGGAACTGTGCAAAAAGGCCAAAGCTGAACTGAACCGCCGCCGGGGTGCGGATTTCATCTATGAGGCTATGCTGGGTGACCGGGAGCCACCCCTCGATTACCGAAAGTAAAAACGACATTACCGCACATCTTGATTGGCCGACTATCGGCTATATGCCCCCCCTGACGGTCGATCGAGATGTGTGGTCGTTTCTCCTCCGGAGATTAATTAATGGCCCGTAGCGCTACCTGAATAGCCCTCTCCAATCGAGCGCCATCTAGTTCTACTTTCCCTACTACCTTGAGCCCATTGTAGAGGGTAAATAGCAACATGGCGATTGCCGGCAGATCCTTATCAGAGGATATTTCGCCACGGTCTACGCCAGCTTGAAGGTAGGTGGTCAGAATGTCGAGAAAACATTGTTGGTTTTCGTCGGCCATTTTCTTGATCTTTTGATCGTGAGGAGCCAGCTCGGTGACGGTATTGACTACGAAACACCCTTTGCGGTCAGGGTCGGAGACAGACTCATCGATTGCCCGGCGAAACAGCTCCGTCAAGCCCGTACGCACATCGGGTTGACTGAACAGGAAGGAGCGCAGCCCTCGCTGGCTCGTAGCCCGGTAATGCAAAATAGCCCGTTCGAAGAGTGTTTCCTTATTTCCGAAGGTACTGTACAGGCTGGCGCGATTGATGCCCAGATGCTCCACCAGATCTTGCATGGAGGTAGCGTGGTACCCTTTCTTCCAGAAGAGGTCAATCGCTTTTTCCAGAACGTCCTGTTCGTTAAATGCTTTGGTGCGTGGCATCGTGCAGATCTTATTTTTTTGCGAAAGCAAAAAGGCCGGTGTACCGACAACGAAGTGGTTTGGTCTCCCAAACCACTTCGAGTCGAGTATATACTCGCGTGAAAAGGTTGGGCTGCGCCCAACCTTTTCGAAAGCGGTATAGTTGTATCCGACAACTACTGACCTAACGTGCGTAACGGAACAAACGTTCCAATATTTGCCAAAAATTTTTAGCTGGCCAGGACGGAATTAATATTCAGCCCGCCATCGATGTTGATCTCGCTGCCGGTGATGTACCAGGCGTCGTCGGAGGCCAGGAAGGTGACCAGCTTGGCAATAGCTTCGGGGGTACCGAATTGCTTAAGTGGCACTCGCTCCTGCATGGCGGCGGAAAAGCCGTTGAGTTGCTCTTCGTTCATGCCCGTTTTACTGAAGATGGGCGTACTGACCGGACCGGGATTCACCGCATTTACCCGAATCTTACGGGGTGCCAGTTCCGTAGCCGCCGTACGGGTAAAGGAGTTCAGTGCCGCCTTACTGGCAGCGTATACCGAGGTGTTGGGCATACCAGTATAGGCATTAATGCTCGACAGATTGATCACGCTGGCTCCCTCGTTCAGGATAGGCAGAAACTTCTCCAGCGTAAATACCGCTCCTTTGAAATTGATGTTCATGGTGGAGTCAAATACCTGTTCGTCAATCTGTCCGATGGGCGTGGGAAAAAAGACCCCGGCATTGATGAAAAGAATGTCTACACCCCCAAACTCGGCCTTGATCTGCTCCGCTAACCGATCCGCATCGGCCAGACTAGACTGGTCGGCTACCAGACCCTTAACCCCTAATTCCCGGGCGGCTGTTTCCACTTTTTCGGTATTGCGACCGGTGATGATCACCCGGGCACCCTGCTCGATGAAGGATTGGGCCGTAGCATAGCCGATTCCACTGTTGCCGCCCGTAATGACGGCTGTTTTTCCACGTAAGTTACTCATGTTAATCTATTTTAGAATGAGCGTTCCAAATTAAAAATCAGTAACAGAACGACTGTTCCAAAACAATAGTTTTAAGCATGTCTATATTTATTGGAAAAAATATCAGCCTACCGGAAAAGGATACTGGTGGTGGTTTCCTCCGATGCGTTCACCATCGTCAGATGATACAAACCTGCCGACATCTGCCCGCGGTACAAAGCGAGTTCTCGCCAACCAATATCAGGACAGCAAAAAAGAAGGGTATGGGTCGCATAGAACATAGGTGTTTGTTCTAAGGTACGACCAATTTATTTTACCGTCAGCCGTTTTTTCGCCTTAGCCAACTCCTCCGGATGGTTTACGTTCATCAGGGCATCAGGCTTTTCGGCATCGAGTAGCTTGACCGGAGAGTTGATAAGTGCTTTGCGGGGACACGAATACCCCTGCGCCAGGAATTGCAAAAGTACGGGGTACGCCCGTGGTTCCCAAATGGCAATCAGGGGTTCCGGAAATTCAGTAACGGGGCTGTTGAACGCGGTCGCTACCTCGGAAGGATTCCTGGCACCCACTAATTGTTGCAGCGTTTGCCGATCCAGCAATGGCAGGTCACAAGCGACCACCAGCCAGGCGGCGTTAGGGTTTTGCCGAAAGGCGGAGGTAATGGCTCCAAAGGGGCCCAACCCGGAAAAGGTATCTGGTAGTGCCCGGTACTCCTCCGGCAACTCCGCCATCTGTTCGGGGCGGCAAGAGATATAGGTCTCGTCGCACAGGGCCGAAAGCATATCCGCCATATACTCTCTTTGTGGCTTGCCGTGATAATCGATCAGGCCTTTATCCTGCCCCATCCGCTGTGATTTCCCACCGGCCAGAACCAGGCCATGCAGGGGCGGTATTTGTAGTTGCTTTCGCAAAAAAACAGACGTCCGGTCCGTCGCGGCGAGCGACCACTGGGGCAGTTCCTGCCAGTCGGGGAAGGCTTCCCGAAAAAAATCAAAGGGCCGCTCCGCTCCGTCGGCATACAGGATCAGGTCAACCTGCGTCAACTGATCCATGCGTTTGCGCAGGGATTTTTCCTTGACCGGATCGATCACCACAATTTGCCGATCGGCCTGAAAGTGGTTCCCGTTCACCAGCACCACATCTTGCTCATTGAAGAGGGTTCGGTACTGGTGTTTATTCAATTCGGCTCTGCGATCGAAGCGATGGTGGGTGATCATATCAGTGTACTCCAGCGTGGCTCCGTGTCCCAAAGCACCTTCGAGGCGACCCGCAGCTTCATCCGCACTGGCGTGATCGGCATCTACGTAGGCTACTTTATAGTCGGACTGCAGGTTTTTGGTAAGGGCAAAGGCCAGCTCCTTAATCCGTCCGCAGGGGGTACCGAGGATGGCCCATTCCTGACGACCGAATTGCCCCAGGGCGGGGCGGGTTATGTTGGCGTGCTTCTGGTGCTTCATAATTTTTAATGCTTAATTTTTAGTTTTTAATTGGCCTGATAATCGCCAAATCCTTCACCCAGAGAGCTATCGGTAAATACCCGCCAATTCCTGTTTGGGCGGAACGCCCAAACAGGAATTGGCGGTAATCCCCCCCGTCAATCGCGCTTGAAATCGGATTTCCCTCCCCGCTTCTCCATGAGTCGGGTCTCCCGGATCACGATATCATGGGAGAAGGCCTTACACATATCGTAGATCGTCAGGGCTGCCAGAGTCGCCCCGGTGAGGGCTTCCATTTCTACGCCCGTTTTGCCGGAGAGGGAAGCCGTACACTCGACGATCACTTCCCGATCATCGTTAATGTAGATATCTACCTGGCAATTGTCAAGGCCGAGCGGATGGCAGAGCGGAATGAGTTCACCTGTCTTTTTAGCGGCCATGACGCCTGCGATGATGGCCGTCTGAAAAACGGGGCCTTTCCTGGTTTTTATATCGTCGCCTTCGAGGTGCTCCAGGATCTCATCGCTGAGCACAACCACGCTGCGGGCACGAGCCAGCCGTTGGGTGACCTTTTTGCCGCCCACGTCTACCATGGAGGGGCGTCCTTCTTCGTCGAGGTGGGTAAAGTCTTTTGACATGATTAGCGGTATATGAGTACGGGAAATAATTCACCTTCCGGAAATTCGGTGCGTCCGCGCGGCAATTCCAGGAAGCCGTCGGCTTCCACCAGGTTGGCCAGATCGCCCGAACCGTGCCCTTCGACCGGAATGGCCCGGCGCATGCCGTTACGGGCATAGTCGAGACGAACCTGCAGGAAGTACGTCAGGTCGGGCCTGAAGGTAAAGGTGGTATCCAGCACGGCGTAGTCGTAATCCAGCGGATCGAGGCCCATACATGCGCGCACCCATGGCCCCACATACCGGTGGGTACACATAAAGCTCGACACCGGATTGCCGGGTAAGGCAAAGATGGTACACTGTCCCTGCCAGTGCCCGAACCAAAAAGGCTTGCCCGGACGCTGGCGTACGCGGTGGAAACATTTCTCAACCCCCAGGTCTTCCAGGGCAGCGGGTACGTAATCGAACTTTCCTTTGGAGACGCCGCCACTCATCAGGATCATATCGTACTCTTCCAGACACCGCCGCAACTCACGCCGGATCACGGCGGGCTCATCGATCAGGTGCAGGTCATCAACTTCGAGTCCCCATTTCTCGAGGGATGCCCGGATAGTATGCGTATTGGAGGAGCGAATCTGGTGCGGCTCAGGCTGTTGATCGACCGGTACCAGTTCGTCGCCCGTCGAGAGAATGACGGCGCGGGGCAGGCGTTTCACCCGCAGGCGGGCCTTGCCGACGGTGGCAGCGACTCCCAGCTCGGCGGCCGACAGCAGCACGCCGGGTTCCAGGATGGTGCTGCCAGCCACCCGGTCCGTACCCTGACGGTGGATGTTTTGGCCCTCCTTGATGGCATCCACATTGATGGTGGCTTTTTTTCCCTCAATCGTCACATCCTCGTATCGAATCACGGTATCAGTGCCTTCCGGCAAAACCGCTCCGGTCATTACTTCCAGGCATCCTTCGGCATCCTTCATGGACTGGGGCGGAGCACCGGCAGCCTGGGTTCCCAGCACCGGAAATACGGGCGTATCTTTTTTGGCGAAAGCCTGATACCGAATGGCAATACCATCCATGGTCACCCGGTCGAAGGGTGGAAAGTCCCGGTCGGCCCGGATCGGCTCGGAGAGTATGCGCCCGGCCGCCCGGCGAAGAGGAATCGTTTCTTCCCCAAAATCGCGCCGATGGTCCAGTACAATTTGCGTTGCGTGGTCAATATCAATCATTCGAGTTGGCCTTTTCTATTCGTACCAACACGCGTTTGGTGGCAGGAGTTTTACTACCCTTGGCAATGGTGTCGATAGGTACCAACACGTTGGCCTCCGGGAAATAGGTAGCCACGCATCCACGGGGAATATCGTAGGGCACCACCAGGAAGCGGGGAGCGACCCGGGGCATATCTCCGTGGGTCCCGATCAGATCGACCACCTCCTGTGCTGCCAGGCCACGGTCGGCCATATCGGCTTCATTCATCAGCACTACCCGACGCTCATTGTAGATGCCGCGGTAGCGGTCGTCCAGACCGTAAATGGTGGTATTATATTGATCGTGGCTGCGGATGGTCATCATGATGAGTTCGCCCTCGGGCAGCTCGTTGTCGGGCAAGGCATTCACCGTGAAGCGGGCTTTGCCGGAAGGCGTATCGAAGGTCTGCTTGCGGGCTCCGTTTGGCAGGTAAAAACCACCCGGCTCGCGCACCCGCCGGTTGTAGTCATCGAAGCCGGGAACCACGGCTTCGATGGCGTCGCGGATATGATCGTAGTTGTCGATCATCTGGCCCCAGTCGACCGTACTGCGTTCACCCAGGGTAGCTTTGGCCAGACCAGCCACAATGGCCGGCTCGCTCAGCAGGTGATCGGAGGGCGGAGGCAGGACTCCCCGTGACGTATGCACCACGCCCATGGAGTTTTCGACACTAACAAATTGCTCCCCGGAGGCCTGCACATCTTTATTGGTACGGCCGAGGCAGGGAAGGATGAGGGCTTCTTCACCGTGAACCAGGTGGCTGCGGTTGAGTTTGGTCGATACCTGTACGGTCAGCGCGCAGTTGCGCAAAGCCTGAGCCGTATAATCGGTATCGGGAGCGGCGGACAGGAAGTTGCCGCCCATGGCAAAAAACACGCTGGCTTTGCGCTGGTGCATGGCTTCAATAGCATCCACCACTGAATAGCCGTGTTTCCGGGGTGGCGCAAAGCCAAAGCGCTCCTGCAGGCGGTCGAGGAAGGCATCGGGTGGTGATTCCCAGATCCCAACGGTACGGTCGCCCTGCACGTTGGAGTGGCCACGCACGGGACAGGTACCTGCACCGGGTTTACCAATGGCTCCTTTCAGAAGCAACAGATTGACCACTTCCTGGATGTTAGCCACCCCATTCTCGTGCTGGGTAAGGCCCATGGCCCAGCAAATAATGATCTTCTTTTTGCGGCGCAGCATTTCGGCGGCAGCCAGCACCCGGTCGCGGGGCACCCCCGACTGCGCAACCAGGTCGTTGAAATCATGTTTTTTCAGCCCGGTGATCAGGGCTTCGTAGCCCTCGGTTTTATCACTGATGAAATCAAAGTCGAACACAGTTCCCGGCGCCTTCATTTCCTGGTAGTACAACTGCAGCATAATGGCCTTAAGCAAAGCAATGTCGCCGTTGATGCGTACGGGCAGGAACAGGTCGGTCAGGGTCGTACCGCCCCTCATCATTTTAAGCGGTCGCTGGGGATTGGTAAACTTAACCAGCCCCGCCTCCGGCAAAGGGTTTACGGTGATGATCTTGCCGCCATTTTCTTTACAACGTTCCAGGGCCGACAGCATGCGCGGATGGTTGGTGCCCGGATTTTGGCCCATAATCATGACCACTTCGGCCTCGTACAGGTCGGGCAGCGTTACGGAGCCCTTTCCGATACCCACCGTGCGCGACAGGCCTACCCCCGATGATTCGTGACACATATTGGAGCAATCGGGCAGGTTGTTGGTGCCGTATTCCCGCACGAAGAGTTGGTACAGAAAGGCCGCCTCATTGCTGGTGCGCCCCGAGGTGTAGAAGATGGCCTCGTCGGGCGAAGCTAAGCCATTGAGGTGGGTGGCGATTTTCCGGAAGGCCTCTTCCCAGGTAATGGGCTGGTAGTGGGTTCCGCCTTTCGGCAAAAAGAGGGGCTCCGCCAGGCGACCTGATTTGCCCAGCTCAAAGTCGGACCACTGCCCCAGTTCGGCTACGGAATGCTGCGCAAAAAAGTCGGCACCGATGCTCTTCTTAGTTGCTTCCTCGGCAATGGCTTTGATGCCGTTCTCACAGTATTCGCCCAGTTTGGAGCGATCATCCTCGGGGTCGGGCCAGGCACAACCGGGGCAGTCGATGCCCCCTTTTTGGTTGAGTTTAAACATGGTCCGCACGGCCTCGCCGGGCTTCATATAGCGCATGGCGTGACCAAGAGCCGTGGTAATGCCCTTAATACCGGCCGAGTTGGCCTTGGCTTCCCGCACTTTGATTCCCGTGAATTGGGTGGGGGTGTGGTGCGTGGATTGGTCGTTGGTAGCAATTTTTTCGCTCATGGAATAGTAGTATGATCGGGAAAGGAATGTTGAATGCTAAATGTTGAATGCTCAATGCTCAATGCTCAATTTAGGGATTTCATCATACACAAGATTGTTTTTAGAATACCTTTTGAGCT
This sequence comes from Saprospiraceae bacterium, assembly GCA_030148525.1. Lineage (GTDB taxonomy): Bacteria > Bacteroidota > Bacteroidia > Chitinophagales > Saprospiraceae > DT-110. The sequence goes on from JASBTH010000193.1 coordinate 14,077, forward strand.
TTAGAATAGGAAAGGCAATGCATCGCGCCATGCCCCGCCACTATACCGACAACGAAGTAGTTTGGTTGCCCAAACCTTTTCGGAAGCGGTTTAAAGTGGATAAGCTAGTATCCAAATTTTCCGTAGACCGTGAACCGTGAACCGTGAATCGTGGGCCGTAGAACGTAAACCGTAAGCCATTTTAAATTTCTGATCTCAAACTTCTGATCTCTGACTTCCCCTACCCTCCAATCGTCGACATCGACTCCGTTACCGGCAGGCCGCCGTTCCGGTTGCGTTCGGCTTCCCACCCGTCTTTGGCGCGGTGGCCGAGGGCTTCGAGGAAGGTATCGCGGATTTGTGATTCCGAAGCGCCGGCCCGCATGAGGTCGCGCACGTTGAAGACGCCATTGTCGTAGAGGCAGGTCTTTAGCATGCCTTTTGGCGTAAGCCGGATGCGGTTACAGGTACCGCAAAAGGTGCGACTGTAGGCGGCGATAATGCCGATCTTACCCAGGAAGCCGGGGACCCGGTAATTCATGGAGGTAGAATTGGGCGGATCCGGCACTTTCTCCAGGTCGGGGAAAGCGCCGCGCAGATGCTCGACAATGCGGCGATGGTTCCACTCCAGCACCGGATAGTGGCTGCCTTCGCCGTTAAAGGGCATCTCCTCTATGAAACGCACATCGACCGGATGGTCGCGGGTGAGCTCGGCCATGGGGATGAGGTCATCGATATTCTTACCGTCCATGACCACGGCGTTGATCTTGGTGTTGATGCCCTGATCGATCAGGGCGTGGAAGGTCTCCATCACCTTGGGGAAAACGTCGCGACGGGTGATCTCATAAAAACGACCGGCGTCCAGAGAGTCCAGACTGAGATTGACCGATGAAATGCCCATGGCTTTGAGCTCGGGAACTACGTCGTGGGTCAGGGTACCGTTGGTAGTAATATTCACCTTTTCGAAGCCCATCCCACAGATGGTACGAAGGAACTCGATCATATTACGACGCACGAAAGGCTCCCCGCCGGTGATCCGCACCTTGGTGATGCCCATCCCCTGAAGGAGGCGCAGCAGACGCTCCATTTCCTCGTAGGTGAGCAGATCTTCGCGGGCTACGTACTTGATACCCTCCTCGGGCATGCAGTAGAAGCAGCGCAGGTTGCAGCGGTCGGTTACCGCCAACCGCACGTAATTGATGCGGCGGCCGTGATTATCGTATAATGTCGCTTGATCATCCATCCCTTCTCGTCCGTTCGTGTATCAATAGCGCCAGGAGGTCAGGTCGGCCCCTTTTGGAGCGCGTAGCTTGATCTCCTCGGCCCACTTGGGAATAAACATCCGGTGGTACCGCAGGCGGGTAATGTGGTTGGGCAGGGTCGGGTCGCCGTTCCAGCAATGCTCGGCCCGGTCGCCGTAAGCCACCTCCCCGTCGTAATAGGGCGCTGTGGTTTCTTCCAGCATATCTTCTGCCAGGTAAACAGCATTATTAAGGTAGTAGTTATCCATATCCCCGCAATAAATGTGGACTTTTCCTTTCAGGTCTTCGCCGATCTCGGCCCAATCGCGGTTCATGATGTAGGCCAGGTCGTAGTTTTCGCGCCAGTATTCGGCGACTTCGGGATTGATCTCCCCCGTCAGTTTATCCCAGATACGTTGGGGATAGCCGTCGGGGCCGACGGGCGAATACACGGCTTCCCAGATGTCCCATTGCTGTCCCGAACGGCTCTTGGTGCCCAGGGCAAGCTCCCGCAGGTTCATATCGCGGAGGGTGGAGCTTACCCGTCCCAGCGAGTCGCGGCGTCCCGGACGTTCGGTCTTCTTGAATTTGCTGTCGAGGTAGTACGCATTCTGGTCTTCGTAGAGGTTGACCAGGCAGTACGCCCGAAAGTCGATGGGGTCGGGGCAGGCCGCGTAGCAACCACCGTATTCTTTGGGGTACTTGACCTGCGCGGCCAGAGCTTCCCAGCCTCCGGTGGATCCTCCGTACAGGAAGCGCGCCCAGCCTTCGCCGATACCGCGGAACTGTTCCTCGATGTATGGAATAAGTTCGTAGGTAATGGCGTCGCCGTAGGGCCCCAGGTTTTCGGAGTTTACGGCGTAGGAATCGTCGTAGTACGGATTGGCGTGCTGAATCTTGATGGCGATCACCCGCGGAAAATCGGGTCCGGTCCAGGCCCGATAGAAGTCGTAGGCTTCTTGTTGGACTACCTTGTTGTAGCAATCCACGCCGAAGCGGGCGCTGTATTCACAGGGCATGGACTCATCGGGCGGTGTGGTGCGCCAGCCACCGAAGTCGGAGGGAAAGTGCCCGTGCATGATGGCCAGCGGGTATTTTACATCTTTATTTTCTTCCCAGCCTTCCGGCAAAAGAACGTGCGCGCCGAGGTACATATCGCGTCCCCAGAAATCGGAGAGTAGCTCGGAGCGGATCTTGATGTGCTTGATGTATTCGCTGTCTTCCGGCTCTTCGATGGGCGGAATTTCTTTGCTAAGCGTCACTATATTGGCCGCCTTGCGTTTGGGGTCGAAGGTGATCTTCACGGGGTCGCTGAGCAAGTTACCCGGTGAGCGGTTCCACTGTTGGCCTTCCCCGTTGTCCATAGGTAATTTGACGGTGTGCCCGTCGGCCCGTTCGAAGGTTTCGTAGGTATGCAGGAGCACCTGTACGTAATAGTCTCCGGCCGGTACTTTAGCGAGACTTGGAATCGGATAGCCGAATTCGGCCCGCCCGAAGTGCATTTGCTGGCCGGGCGTCCAGTTCTCGACGTCTTTACCGAAGACGAGCTGCGTTCCGGGCCCGTCGGAGATCTGAAAGCGCGGCTCGGCGGAGGGATCGGTCGACAGCATCAGCAGGAGTCGCCCGTCGTAGGAATCGCCCAGATCACTGGGAAAGACCACAGAGAAATAAGCTTGATCGGCCTGGGTAGTGCCCGTAAGGGCAGCGGCTCCGAACGGTAGCAAAGCCAGGAGTATAATGAACAGTTTACGCATGGATGAAGCTGTTTTTAGATAGGGTACTGGTGTTGGATTTTGTGTGGTAAAAGATAGGGAATTACTGGTGAATTTTGGTGTTCGTAGGCGGTTGTTCTGAAATTCAATAGCTAGATTATCTTTGAAAGTGATGCACGCCACCATGCCTATAAAACAATGAAAAGCCGGCATGAAAAATCATACCGGCAAAATTGAGAGTTAAAAAAACTCAAAAAACTACTAGTTTTTAACACATCTTACTGAAGCTCCGAGGTGATTAAATGGTCCAGCTTCATTTTCCACCCTCGTTGGACCAATCCACCAATGTATTGGAAAGGCAGCAAAATCAACTGAGGAGGTGTGGAAAGTTGAAGCATCGCCCAACCAGTAAAATTGATAATCTACATTATCTATTGATCCAGATGGATGTAATGAAAACAAATAAGAGTCTTTTCCATTTTCCCAGCTTTTGTGAGCAAGATTTGAAAAAGCTTGTTTTTCACCCCCTACAAAAT
>JASBTH010000446.1 GCA_030148525.1 Saprospiraceae bacterium
AGGCGCGGAGGCCTTCATGGAGGCCAAGAAAAAGCCTGGATTCAACTGGAATCGTCTGATCAAACGCTGGACCAAAGCCGTTCCGGTGACCAAAGAGCAAGACGTAATGCTCGACCACGATTATGATGGTATCCGGGAGCTGGACAACAGCCTTCCTCCCTGGTGGGTAGCCATGTTCTACATTACAATCGCTTTTGGCGTAAGCTACTTTACCTACTACCACATCTCGGGTGCTGGCCTGAGCTCTTCCGAGCAGTACGAGCGGGAAATGGAACAGGCCGAGGAGCGGGTACAAGCGTACTTGTCGACCCAGGAAGACCTGGTCGATGAGACTAATGTAGTCATGCTCGAGGATGAACTTGAGATCGATCAAGGTAAGACCATCTTTGATATGAACTGTGCGGCCTGCCACGGATTCCTGGGTGAAGGCGGTGTAGGCCCCAACCTCACCGACGATTACTGGGTTCACGGCGGTAGCATTAAGGACGTATTTGCCACCGTAAAATACGGAGTCCCCGAAATGGGAATGATCTCCTGGAAATCACAGCTGAGTGCCGGCGAGATGCAAAAAGTTTCCAGCTACATTCTTACCCTGAGAGGTACTAATCCACCTAATGCCAAGGAGGCACAAGGCGATCTGTACCAGCCGGAAGAAGAAATGACTACTGAAACGGACTCCACCATGCAGGTGACCGAAGAATCCGTGGAAGGTCAGTAATAACGAATGGGTAGAGGAGCCAGAAAAAGGGGCCTCTACCCTACTTAGGCATAGGCAGGCTGGGGCTGAGGTTGAGGCTGAGTTCCAAACCGTGAACCATGGACCGTGGACCTTGGACCGTGACCCCCTACCCGATTATTAGTCGCAACACACTATAACAGCCAAATATTATGAGTATCGATCCTATCCAAGATACGGAAGAATACCGGGATAAGGTTGCCACGGTCGACGATCGCGGCAAACGAATCTGGATCTATCCCAAAAAACCCTCCGGGCGCTACTACAACGCCCGCAAATGGGTGAGCTATGTTCTGCTCGCTATTCTGTTTGGCCTTCCATTTATCGAAGTAGGAGGCGAGCCTTTTGTATTATTTAATATCCTCGAGCGGAAGTTCATTCTCTTTGGCGTACTCTTCATGCCACAAGACTTCCATTTGTTTGTGCTGGCGATGCTCACCTTTATAGTGTTCATTGTCTTGTTCACTGTCGTCTGGGGGCGGGTTTTTTGTGGGTGGATTTGCCCGCAGACTATTTTCATGGAAATGGTTTTCCGCAGGATCGAATACTGGATCGAAGGCGACGCCAATGCCCAGCGGCGGCTCAATAAAGCTCCCTGGACTACGGATAAAATCTTCAAAAAAACGGCCAAGCAAGTTATTTTCTTTACTATCTCCGTGCTGATCGCCAACGTTTTCCTGGCGTACATAATCAGCCTGGACGAAGTTTTACGCATCGTCCAGGAACCTATCAGTCAAAACTGGGAGGGATTCGTGGCGATGATCCTGTTCTCCGGGGCCTTTTACTTCGTCTTTTCGTACATGCGGGAACAGGTATGTATTGCCGTATGTCCCTACGGACGCCTGCAGGGTGTGATGCTCGACAACAACTCCATCGTAGTTCACTACGACCATGTGCGGGGAGAACCACGCGGGAAAATGAAGAAAAAGCATACGGCCCGTAAACCAGATAATCCCGTACAAAGTATTGCCGCAACCGTTGCGGCCGGGACAGCCAAGCCCGACCAGGTAAAAGCGGAAGCTATGCCGACTGGCTCAAACCCCACCGAGCAAATAAAGAAAACGCTCGGCGATTGCATTGATTGTAAATTATGCGTGCAGGTATGCCCTACGGGTATCGACATCCGGGATGGCACCCAACTGGAATGTGTCAACTGTACCGCTTGCATGGATGCCTGCGATGAAGTGATGGACAAGATTGGTCGCGAACGCGGCCTCATCCGCTACGATAGCTTTAAGGGTATTTCGGAGGGGCGCAAGCGCTTGTGGACTCCCCGGGTTATGGCTTATTCTGCCGTATTGGGTGTACTGATCGTCGTCAATATTCTCTTACTGAATGCCCGCACCGACGTGGAAGCTAATCTGTTCCGGGCGACTGGCACTTTGTTTTATCAGGTAAATGACCAACCTGACCAACTGCGTAATCTGTACAATTACCAAATTACCAATAAGACAAAAGAGTCGTTCCCGGTTGAGTTCCGATTGGTAGGGATTGAGGGGAGTATTGAGCTGGTAGGTAAACCACCAGTCACCGAGCCGGGAGCACAAACGGAAGGTTCCCTCTTTATTACCCTGGACAAAGCCGACCTGGACGGTCGCAAAACGCGACTCTCCATTGATGTGTATTCCGGAGATAAACGCATCGATCGTGTGAAAACGAATTTCTTTGGACCAGTTCAGTAAATAAATCAACGCAAGCCGAATGCTTGCACAAAAGTCAACTAATTATGAAATGGAATTGGGGATACGGTCTGGCCGCTTTTTACACGATTTTCGTGGGGGCGCTCGTATTTCAGGTGTGGAAATCCACCCAATACGATCACGCCCTGGTTTCGGACCACTATTACGAAGACGATATCAATTACCAGGAACACTACGACAAACTGGTAAATGCCCGCAATTTGACAACTGATTTGTTAATCCTCGAAGATGAGGACCGGCAATTGGTGAAACTCCAGTTTCCCGACGAACTTGGGAAACCCCAGGGCGAGGTACGCCTCTTTTGTCCTTCAGCAGGGAATCGGGATGTAGTGGTTGAGGTTCGCACCGATAACCGGGGCATCCAACTGGTATCTACCGAAGATCTCAAGCCGGGCCTCTGGCGGGTCAAGGTCGATTGGGAGGCCGGAGGGGTTCCCTATTACAAAGAGGAAGTAGTTCAATTATAAAGGTTTTTTCCAATGCTTATTTGGTCGGCTTTTCTTATTGGTTTGGCGGGTAGTCTGCACTGCATAGGCATGTGTGGTCCCATTGCTATGGCCTTGCCCCAACAGGGGGCCTACCGCTGGGCGATGGTCGGCAAACTCCTCCTGTATCATCTGGGGCGTATTACCACCTATGCCGGCCTGGGCATGTTGATTGGCTTTCTTGGTCAGGGCCTGGTGTTAGCGGGACTACAAATGTACGTATCGGTCCTTTTGGGCGTATTGCTACTGGTGGTTGCCTTGCTCTCGATCAATGTAGAGACCATGATACATCGCTGGGCACCGGTCAGGAAATTTCAGCAATGGGTACGTCGGAGTATGGGCCAATTACTCAATGCCCGCAGCAGTTCTGCCTTATTGGGACTGGGGATGCTTAACGGCCTCTTACCCTGCGGCCTGGTCTATATGGCCGTGGCAGGTGCGGTAGCTACTGGAAATGTGTTTCAGGGCGCTGCCTTTATGGCCTTATTCGGAGCCGGTACTATTCCATTGATGTTATTGACCTCAGTGGCCGGACAGTTTATTGATGTGCGTTGGCGCAACCGGCTACGCCGACTGACACCCGTTTTTTTGATTGCTTTCGCCCTTTTGTTCATCAGTCGGGGCCTGCAATTCCAATTGCCAACCGATATTCGATTTTGGGAAGCAGCTCAGGATATACCCATGTGTCACTGAATATAAGAGCGTGTTTGGGATTTATCCTTTGGACTGCAAATGTCTATTATTTGAACCTCACTTCAGCCTTTTTTCGCCCCGTAGCCATGCTACTAAGCTCAAAAAAGGCTTTGTGAGAACCAAATTCTAGACATTTTCGCCATCAAAAACAAATCCCAAACACGCTCTAAGCTATACCGCTTCCAAAAAGGTTTGGGCTTTACCCAACCTTTTTACGCGAGTATCTACTCGACTCGAAGTGGTTTTGCTACGCAGTACTTCGTGCTGGGAGACCAAACCACTTCGTTGCCGCTATAACTCTTGATCTTCACAAATGTTAAAATAAAAAACAACACAATAGGGCCTTTGCGGAATTAAATTTTCTCGACAATGTGAAAATGCAGGTTTTTTTTGCTCACTCACATCTTTTTTGATGATAATGAGGTTAGAATTATGTATATTTCAATTCCGGAAATGACCGGATGCAAATGGACTATGAGCAAGACATTACTACATCAAGCCATTTCCTAACCAAACCACATCCGTAATGATGAATCGATCTCTTAAGCGAAGGCTTCTGAGAGCTAGAATCCGGCTAAACCATACAGTGGATCAGATTCTAGCAATTAACAAAAACCGCAAACGCCTTTCCCAGGTCGGACGCCCAAAGGCTCCCGAAGAAAACCTGGAAGATGAGTTGAAAGTGCTCAACAAAATCGCAGAACAACAAGCACAACTCGTGAAACGCTACGAAACTGCTCTTGCAGAA
>JASBTH010000456.1 GCA_030148525.1 Saprospiraceae bacterium
CTACAACGGACTCAAGTTCCACCGGGTAATCCCAGATTTTATGATTCAGGGTGGTTGTCCCCAGGGAACCGGAACCGGAGATCCCGGCTATAAGTTCGATGACGAGTTTCATCCGGACCTTACCCATGAAGGCCCCGGAGTACTTTCCATGGCAAATGCAGGGCCAGGTACCAACGGCAGCCAATTTTTTATTACCCATGTGGCCACACCTTGGTTGGATAATAAGCACACCGTTTTTGGTCATGTAGAGCACGGTCAGGAAGTAGTGGATGCCATAGCCCAAGGTGATGCTATTGAAAGTTTGGAAATTGTTCGTGTGGGAAAAGATGCTGAAAATTGGAATGCTATTGAGGCTTTCAGAACATTTGAAGGTGCCCGTGAAAGACGAATCGCCGAAGCTAAAGCCCAAGCAGAGGCAGAAATGGAGGAGCTGGCAGCAGGTTTTGAAAAAACCAACAAAGTGGTTTGGTGTCCCAAACCACTTCGAGTCGAGTATATACTCGCGTGAAAAGGTTGGGCGAAGCCCAAACCTTTTCGGAAGCGGTATATAAGGAAACCAAATAACCCTGCCATGCCACGCTCTACCACCAAAGCGGATCTACTCCAGCAAAGCACCACTCAATTCCATCAATTAATGGGGTTTGTGAATGCCCTTCCGGAAGACCAGAAGTATGAGGACTTTCCGCGGGGAACCCTCAATCGCAATATTTGCGATGTCCTGGCCCACCTCCACCATTGGCATTTATTATTCCTGAAATGGTACCGGGTAGGTATGGCCGGCGAACAACCGGATATGCCCGCTCCCGGATATACCTGGCGGACCACCACCGAACTGAACAAAGCCATTCAACAGAAGTATCGAAACTCCCGCCTCACCGATATTCAATCCGCCCTGACCAACTCCTTCCAGGAGGTGTACCGCATCATGGAGCAGCATACCGATCAAGAGTTATTTGAGAAAAAACGATACCACTGGACGGGGACTACTTCGCTTGGTGCCTACCTGGTGTCGGCCACCTCCAGCCACTACGACTGGGCCCTGAACCTCATCAAGCGAGCGAATAAGGGCACCGCACTGGCAGGGGCTTGACCAGGTATGAGGTATGAGGTTTGGGGTATGAGGTAACCTATCACCTACCCTCATACCCCAAACCTCAAACCTCATACCTGTTATGTTAATTCTTCGTAACATGCACCCATAGCATCCAATTGTTTAGTATATTGAATAGCATCCCAGGTTACTATTAGGGTGTCTTAAGCGACCAATGGGTTGCCTGAGTACCGACACATACGAAAAACAGTGCACATGGAAACGAGCCGCAAGGATTTGCGCCCGCAAATCGCGACCGACAAGGAGGCTTTTCATCCAATGGAACAATTCCAGAACGATGTTCTTCGCCCCATCCTCAAGATGCAGAACGACCTCATCCTCTCCATCTACCGGCATTTTCTCCACAAACGCAAAGTTCCGTTCAACGGTATGTCGCGCGAAAAACGCGCCGATTGGATACGTACCAGCATGAGCAAAGACAATCGTCTGCGCGGTATCATGCTCGGCCTCGTCGTCGGTCAGTTTGTGGAGGATGAGCTAGCTTTCTTCCTCGGCAACGAAGGAGAAGTGCGCCGCCGCATTACGGAGTTGATCTCCCAGCGACTGCAGCATCAGGTGAAGCAACTGCTGTAAACCGGTCGTACCAGGTGGTGCTCCTATCGGGCCCGATTTCCAACTGCGGAAACGGGAACATCCTTATCACCCCTATTTCATCCAACCCAATTTTCCATGGAAGATCAACTACTCGAAACCCTTGGCCTCACGCCCATCGACCTCGTTCGCATCCTCTTTGCCCTGATGATCGCCATCTTGTTCCTGCAGTCCGGCATCGATAAGCTCGTCAATTACCAGGGTGAAAAAAACTTTTACAAGGAACACTTCAAGGACTCCATACTCGCCGGCAGTGTGGGTCTGTTGATGCCCGTCATTACCCTTTTCGAGCTAGCTGCCGGAGTGATCACCGCCATCGGTCTGGTCGTGTTCCTGGTCAATGGCTCCACCACCCTGGCCTGCCTCGGCACCCTGCTGGCCACCCTGGCCATCATTCAACTATTCCTCGGGCAGCGGGTCGCCAAAGACTATGCCGGAGCCGCCGTTCTCGTGCCGTATTTTTTCCTGACCGTTGGTGGCGTGTATCTGTTTGCAATGAGTTAACGCGAGGTTAAGGCAGGCCTGCTTTGTAAATAACTGATGATCAAACCCTCACGTAATACTCTTTACCAAGTACCAGATAGAGTTGTTTTCGCCGAATATCTATTGCCTTTCGGCAAAAAATGATGCCCGCTCGTCCAAACCAACCTTTTTTTGCGGAAGCAAATCCATATAACCGTACACTAAATCCGGAAAACACCCAACCGCATGAAAACTGCTTACACCTGCCTGTTCCTCCTCTTTGCTGCCGGCCTGTTCGCCCAAGACAGCGGCCTGCGTGGCCTCATTCGCGATACGGATAACCAGCCCCTGGCCTTTGCCAGTATCTACGTGAACGAGACCGGCGATGGCGCCGTGACCAACGAAGAAGGATATTACGAACTGCGGCTGCCCGCAGGGACCTATACCGTCATTTTTCAATACCTCGGTTACCAGACCAAAGTGGAAAAAGTCACTATCGGCGACCGATTCCGCGATTTCGACATCACCCTGCGCCCTCAGGCTTTTGAACTTAAAGAAGTAGAGGTAGCTTCCGACGGGGAAGATCCGGCCTATACCGTAATGCGACGGGCTATTGCCAAAGCAGAGTACCACCGGCAACAACTCGATGAATACTCAGCCCAGGTCTACATCAAAGGATCGGGGCGACTGCTGAAATCACCCGGTATCATCCGCAAATTTGTAGAGCGCGAAGGCATCGATTCCACCCTGGCCTTTACCTCCGAAACGGTTAGTGAAATCAGCTACGAGCGGCCCAACACCTACAACGAACAGGTAATCTCCGTATATACGCAGGGCGACGATCGCTCGACCAGTCCCATGCGATTCATCAATGGCAGCTTTTACGAGGAAAGCATTGCCGGTGCCATTTCGCCCCTCTCCAAGAAGGCCTTCGGGTACTATAAGTTCAAGCTGGCTGGCTACTTTGAAGACCGTGGCTACCTCGTCAATAAAATTCAGGTGATTCCCCGCAGTCGCGGTGACAAGGTCTTTGAGGGGTATATCTACATTCTGGAAGACTACTGGAGCATACACAGCCTGGAACTCACCACCTATCAGCTGGGCTTCCGCTTTGATATCAATACGCTCTTTAACCCCATCGAAAAGAACGTCTGGATGCCCGTTCGCTACACCTTTTACGTGACGGGCGCCATTTTCGGTTTCCGTTTTGAATACGAGTACCTGACTACCGTCAGCCAGTATGAGGTCAAGCTGAACCCCGATCTGCCGACCGAGTTGGAGGTGGTCGACGATAAGATCAACAAAGAACTGGCCGCCCAGATCAGGGAGCAACGCAAGGAGAATCCCGACCAGGCTGAATCGGTCGAAAAACTCAGTCAGGGCGAGGAGCTCACGCGCAAAGAACTCCGCAAACTGATGCGCGAATACGAAAAAGAAGAACGCCAGGAAATGGAAGAGCCCGATGTGGTGATTGCCACCAACTTCAAGGTCGACTCCAATGCCTATAAAAAAGATTCAGCCTTTTGGGCCGAGATACGCCCCATTCCCCTCACTGAGTTTGAGGTGAAGGGCTACGAATTTCAGGACAGTGTAGCCAAAGCCGAAGTAGCTGAAGCCGAAGATGCGGAAGCCGGCCGCAATTCCCAGGGCAACGGCCTGTGGGGGCTGGAAGACCTGCTTTTTGGCGAAAGCTATAAATTAGGAGACGGGAAATACTTATCGTACGAAAGCCCCATCACCGACCTGCAATTCAATCCGGTCGAAGGGCTGAACGGAACCGGGGCACTGGCTTATCTTAGTCGACGCGACTCTTTCGATATGGATATAGGTATGCAGGTTCGCTACGGTTACCGCTGGAAACGCGTAAACTTCCGGGCGTACACCGATTTCGAATTCGGTGCCAACGAACAACATCAACTCGTAGTCGATGGGGGTCGCTTTGTGGAGCAATACAACCGCGACCAGGCCGTCCCCGAACTGTTCAACACCATCTACAGCATCTGGAACCGAAACTTTGTTAACATGTACGAGCGGGAATTCGGTCAGCTGCAATTCAACTCCACCGTATCGCCAGCGGCCTCGTTTTACGTAGGAGCCGAATGGGCTCGCCGCCGCTATATCGAAGACTTCTTCGCCCCCAAGTGGATTCCCGAGGAAGACGATGCTACCCCCAACTGGCCCGAGAACGCGGAAGCTGCCTATCCTTTCCCCAACCGGGAAAAAGCCTTCACCGTCCGGGCGGGTTTTGAAGTACGGCCCTTCCTGAAATACCGTCTGCGCAACGGCAACAAACGCGTGATCGAAGGCAGCTCACCAACCTTCGGGCTGGATTACCGCGGGGGTATCCCCAATGTAGCGGAGAGTACTACGGATTACAACCTGCTCGAGTTCTCGTACCAGCATAAATTCCCCGTCGGCTTTCGCGGGACCCTTGACCTGCGCCTGAACACCGGGATTTTCCTGAATGACGACAACATAAACCTGATCGACTTCAAGCATTTCCCCGGCAACCAGATGCTGTTTACCAGCAACGATCCGGTGGCTTCTTTCCGCTTGCTGCCGTACTATGAGTTCAGCACGCAAGAGGAGTTTGTATCGGCCCACGCCCACTACCAATTCCGGAAATTCCTGCTCACGCAGATATGGGAGATCAACCTGATGGGCATTAAGGAAAACGTGTTCTCGAATTACCTCTACACTCCGAGTAGCCAGCACTACTTTGAGCTTGGCTACGGTATCGACAACATCTTTCGGGTATTCCGCCTGGAGTTTGTCACCAGCTTCCGCGATGGCAGCTACGACGATTTCGGGGTCCGGATCGGCATCGCGTCGAATATCGGGAATGGGCTGATAGACGTGAATTAGAAGTCAGAGATCAGAGGTCAGAGATCAGAAATCAGAGGTCAGAGATCAGAG
>JASBTH010000464.1 GCA_030148525.1 Saprospiraceae bacterium
ATGGGCCGCATATTGAAGACGGTAGCAAAAGCCGCCACCTGCATATGGTTGTATTCGCCATTGGAAATATGTACCAGCACCTCGCGGGCTTCTTCGCGGCTCAGTTTATCGTGCTCGTACAGTCGGTTTAGTAGTTGTTTCATGTGTGTTTATGCGTTGGTCGTCGACAGGGCCGGTATAGCCCCACAGTAAGACAAAAAGTTTTCCAGCATCTGCATACCGTCGGGCGTCATGACGGATTCCGGGTGGAATTGCACCCCGAAAACATCGTGTTCCCGGTGGCGCATGGCCATGATCTCACCGGCCGAATCGCGAGCGGTAACGATCAATTCACCGGGCAGGGAATCGGGTTCCACTACCCAGGAGTGATAACGCCCGGCGGGAAATATCGCGGGTACCCCGGAAAAAAGCACCGTATCCGTCCCGATCACCTGCATGGGTGTTTCTACCCCGTGGTAAACGTGGTCCAGATTTTTCAGGCTGGCGCCAAAAGCCTCACCGATGGCCTGATGGCCGAGGCAAACGCCCAGAATCTTTTTTGCGGAAGCATAACGCTGCAAAAGGGCCGGCATGATGCCCGCCTCCTTAGGCAAGCCGGGGCCAGGTGATAAAATGATAATATCGTAGGCTTCCACTTCGTCCAGGCTGATCTGGTCGTTGCGGAAGACATCGATATCGCGTCCCACCAGTTCCTGGATGTACTGCACCAGATTGTAGGTGAAGGAATCGTAGTTATCGAGCATTAAGATGGACATGGTCATGGGATTTTTTAGCGCACTTTCTCCGCTTCGAGCAGAGCTTTTTTCAGAGCACCTAATTTGTTATTCACTTCCTGCAATTCCTTCTCTTCGTCGCTGGCGGTTACAATACCCGCTCCGGCCTGGTAGTACAAGGTATTGTCCTTGCTGGTAAAGGAACGGATAACGATAGCGTGGTTGATATCGCCGTCGAAGCTGATAAAGCCCAGGGCACCCCCGTAAAGCGACCGATTTTGGTTCTCGTACTGATTGATCAGCTCGATGGCCTTGTATTTCGGGGCGCCCGAGAGGGTGCCCGCCGGAAAGGTATCGCCGAAAACCCGCACCGGATTGGTGTCCTGATCGAGATCACCGGCAACCGTAGATACCAGGTGGATTACGTGACTGTAGAAGTGAATCTCTTTTAGCTTTTCCACTCGCACATTACGGGCATGACGGCCCAGGTCATTACGGGCCAGATCGACCAGCATGATGTGCTCGGCATTCTCTTTGGGATCGGCCGCCAGCTCTTCGGCCTTTTCGCGATCCTCTTCGTTATTGCCGGTACGCTTATAGGTGCCGGCGATGGGGTTGACGCGGGCTACCCGGTCTTTCACCACCATCTGCGCCTCGGGCGATGAGCCGAAAACCTTGTAGCTGCCGTAGTCGAAGTAGAACAGGTAAGGTGAAGGGTTGATGGAGCGCAGCACCCGGTACACGTTGAAATCGTCGCCCTTAAAGGTCTGGGCAAACTGGCGGGAAAAAACGATCTGAAATACGTCGCCGCGCTGGCAATGCTCCTTGCCTTTAGTTACCAGTTCTTTGAACTCCTCGTCTTTCAGGTTACTGGTTTCAGTACCTTCCAGATGAAACTCGTGGGCCGGTATCTTCTGGCTATACAGCAGGCTTTCGAGCTTTTCCACTTCGGAGGTCTCCCCCGGCAACAGGTTTTCGAGTATGTAGAGTTCGTTTTTAAAGTGGTTGATGGCTATGATGAAGCGGTGGAAGGTGTAGCGAATATCGGGGATGTCCAGCTTGCGTTTGTCGGGATCGAAATCGAGGGTATCGAAATACTGCACCCCGTCGAAGCCGACGTGCCCGAAGACCCCGTTAAAGACGGGTGCTTCCTCGTGGGCCTGCACATCGAAGGACCGGATAAACTCCTGGATGGCTTCGGGTACCGTCTGGGTATCTTCCACCGGCCGGGTGACAGTGTCCCGTCCCGGCAATTGCATACGAATCTGCCCCCGCCTGACCTGAAACTCAGCCAAGGACTGCAGTCCGATAAAAGAAAAGCAGTTTTCGGCATCACTGAAGTCATTCGATTCCAGCAGGACTGCCTGGGTGTAATGATCCCGCACTTTCAGGTAAAGGGATACCGGCGTGATGATATCGGCCAGGTATTTTTTCACCTGCGTTTGTACCGCAATTCGTTGCGTAGGTATTTCCATGGTGTTCACTGTTTGGGAACGATCGCCACAAACCAAAAGCGGCTTGCCGGGTGAACCGACAAGCCGCTTTTGGTACAAACAAATATAGCTGTGTCACATCACCCGATCCGAGGAATGATTGTGCCACCACCAGTTTTTGTTAGTAACGAACGTCATAATGCGTCTATGATTTGCCTCAAATATACGGGCCTTTCGGTAAAAAAGAAATTGTAATTGATTTTTTTGCTTCCGCAAAAAGAATTGGTGGTCGATCCTCTGGATCGACCGGGATGATGAGTGAAGGAATAACGATAATTGACAGGGGGCTTATAACTGACCTTTACCGAATCACCACCATTTGCTTCGTAACCACACTATCCCTTCCCCGCACCTGCACAAAATACATACCCGGCTGGAAAGAGTCGAGCCTCAGGCGGTAGGTGTGCATGCCAGCAGATAAAATGGAAGCCTCCAGAAAATTTCGGATAATCTGGCCATTTTGGCTAACTATGTTTACTGAAATAGGTTGACGGAACGGATTATCCAGAATAAACTGAACTTCCGAGGCAGCTACGGTAGGTTGCACCAGAAAATGAAGCCCGGTTACCTTTTTTGGTAGATCAGGTGGTGGTAAAATAGCCTCAGACAACCGAACATCCCTTACCTGCAGGGGATCGCGGCAGTATTCGATAAAGGCCCGGAAGGAACTACCTGGGCGAGCGTGGAAACCGGGTTGCAGTTGGATGTTGTTTCCAGCCTGAAAGACAATTCGTTGAGGCGTTTCCGCCGGATCGATCACCAGATCGGAAGACACTTGAAAAGCAGCCACCACAGAATCTACAGCAGGTACGAAAGAAACCTGAACAAACTCATCAGTTTTGGAAAAAGGATCGCAGTCACAATCGTAGGGCATCCCTACCCCATCGGGATCGACATGATCATCACCACCTAAGCAAACATCGACGCAGTCCTGCACTCCATCTGGCATACCACCGGGCAGGTCGGCATCGGGCGAGAAAGACACCTGAATGGTATCGCGAACGGGGCAGTATTCAGGGTAACTAATGGCACGTTCAAGGATATAATGACCGCCGAATGCACCGGTCAGTGTCACCATCTCGTTGTTCGGGTGATCAATTTGTCCGGAGCCAGAGGGGTTTTGTAGGAAGGACCAGGACTGCTGCAAAACATGCAGTAATGTATTAGGATTTCCGATCTCTATTTCTGTTCCACAAATATTGTATTGGTCCGGGCCAATATTTGTGAGTGCACTATCTAATGGAAGGGTTGTAAGGTTTTTAATTCTTTTGGAACCATTAGCGAGTGGACAGTTATTATTTGATTCGGTCGCATTGAACGTGAAATCAGTAAAACTAGATGGATTATCGGGCAACGTATAGGTTACGGAATAATCTGATATTTGCGGATCATAAGGCGGGTTGAAGTCACTGAACATTCCACCCTTACCATTATCAGATAATGTACCGGGCACTGGTGTGTTTACCCTCAGTTGGTATTTATTCGCGGAACCAGCGCAATTATTCGGATCACCACTCAAAACAATATTTTCCGCAGGATGGATAGTAAATGAGCTGGACACTTGAGAATCACAAGCTTTTCCAATGGAAAACACTCTAACTCGCCCCCTTCTTTCATTAAAATCATTATGAAATGGTGCACCTATTGCGATAGTAAATCCATCACCGGATAACTCTACCGCTTCTCCCGCTCTATCGTTGGCTTCCTCCCCTGTAATTATCCTGCCGTGTTGCACCCAATCCTCATTATCAAAATCAAATACCGTTACGCCTCCTGCATTTTGACCATTTTGGTCATTTAAAGGTGCTCCTATAGCAATTCGTTGACCGTCATTAGACATGGAAACAGAGTATCCAAATCTATCTTTATCATTTGTACCCGTCAAATCAGATCCTTTTTGAATCCATTGATTGTTTTGCAATGTATAAACGGTGGCCTTACCACCACTTTGAAGATCCCCGATAGCTGGTGCACCAATCACTATAGATTCACCATTATCAGAACAAGCCACGGACCAACCAGATTGCTCTAACGAAAATTCACCAATAATATCCTGGCCTATTTGTGTCCATGAGTCATTTACCCATCTATGTACACTCACTCTACCTACTTTCTCCTTTTGAGCATCATAATAATAGGGAGCCCCGATCACTATCGTATTGCCATTTTCAGAAAATTCAATAGAAGTGCCGAATTGTTCACCTGCTTGCTTTCCGTTAATTGGCT
>JASBTH010000492.1 GCA_030148525.1 Saprospiraceae bacterium
CCGCCTTCGCGCCGCTCTACGCACCGGGCTTCTGGCTGGTCTCGATCGGGCTGGTCGTCGTCGTTCTGGCGCGCGCGCCTCTGGCGCGTGTCGTAGGCGAGGCAGCGCGCGGCGCCTGGCGTTCCTGCGCCGTCACCCTGCTGTTCGTCGTCATGGCCGAGTTCTATGTCGGCACCGGCATGGCGCAGGCGATCGCCGAGGCGCTGCGCGCGACGGCAGGCCGCGATGCCGTCGCCGCAGTACCGTTGTTCGCCGGCGTTGGCGGCTTCCTGACCGGCGGCGGCGCGGCCGCCAACGCCATGCTGACGCCGATGGTGACGGCGTTGGCGCGCGCCGTTGCCGTCGATCCGGCGTGGATCGCCGCGGTCCAGAACAGCGTCTGCACCAACCTCACCATGCTGTCGCCGATCCGCGTCTCGATGGGCGCTGCGATCCTCGCACTTGCCACGTCGGACGCCGTGCTCTATCGCCGCGCCTGGCCGCTCGCGCTGCCCGCCTTGTCGACGGGTGTCGCGGCAATTCTGATCCTCCTGGCCTGATCCTCCTGGTGCGCCCATGAGACTGTCCCGTCGTCGCGCCCTCGGCGGCTTCCTTGTCGCACCGCTGCTGCCCGTCGTGACGCGGCAGGCCGGTGCCGTCATCATCCTCGACAGCACCTGGCAGGCCGATAATCGCAAGTATAT
Organism: Saprospiraceae bacterium; assembly: GCA_030148525.1. Lineage (GTDB taxonomy): Bacteria > Bacteroidota > Bacteroidia > Chitinophagales > Saprospiraceae > DT-110. The sequence goes on from JASBTH010000492.1 coordinate 684, forward strand.
TACGTTTGCGAATACCAAGCCTTTCAGTACCTATGTCTTTGGATTTGCCGCCGGACGTTTTCAGGTGAAGACGGCCCGCCGCCGCGGACACACCATGCGCATGCTCTACCGGGAAACCAATGCAGCGAAAGTAGCGGCTAATACGAAGGCCATTTTCGACCTGCACGCTCAGTCGGTAGCCTGGATGGAGGAGTATACCGGCATTGGTATGCCTTTCGGCAAAATGGATTTCGTGTTGATCCCCGGGTTTCAGTACGGGGGCATGGAGCACATCGGCAATATTTTTTACCGCGAATCCAGTCTCATGCTGGAGCCCGATGCCTCGGAAAACCGGAAGCTGGGCCGGGCGCGCCTCATTGCTCATGAAACCGCCCATATGTGGTTCGGAAACCTGGTCACCATGTCGTGGTTCAACGACGTATGGCTCAAGGAAGTCTTTGCCAACTTTATGGCCGCCAAGATCGTCAACCCTTCTTTTCCAAATGTCAACCACGATCTGAATTTCCTGTGGTCCCATTTACCAAGTGCCTACAGTGAAGACCGGAGCCGGGGCAGCCACCCCATTCAGCAGGACTTGGATAATCTCAAAAATGCCGGTACTCTATACGGACGCATCATTTACCAAAAAGCTCCGGTGGTGATGCGCCAATTGGAAGCCAAACTGGGCGAAGCGGCCTTTCGGGAAGGGCTGAGCGAATACCTGCAGCGATTCGCCTACGGTAATGCTACCTGGGACGATCTTATACAGATCCTGGATAGGCGAACAACCGATGACCTCGCCACCTGGAGTGAAGCCTGGGTGAAGCGGGCGGGAATGCCAACGTATCGCACCAATGTTGACTGGAAGAAGGGCGGCCAACTGGATGTAGTATTGGAAGCGACGAATACCACCGAGGATGGACTGCACTGGGACCAGGAAACACAGGTGGTTATTCTGTATACTACCGACTCCTACGAGATCAAACCGCTTTCCATTCAGGGAAAACGGTCACAACTTCCCGCCATGGCCTCCAAGCCGGAACCACGGGCCATTCTGCCCAACGCCAGCGAAATGAGCTACGGGTACTTTGCGCTCGATCAGAAGGGGCGCTCTTTCCTGATCGACCGTGCGTATCAACTTCCCGATCCTGTTCTACGGGCCACTGCTTACTGGAGTTTATACGAGGAGGTACTGAGGGGAGAATTCCCGCCCGCGCTTTTGATGAATTTTGTATCTGTCGGACGTGAAGAGGACCCCCTGAATCAGGAACGCTTACTGAGCTATTACGAAGAGTTGTTTTGGCAGTACCTGAAGCCCGTCGAACGGGGGTACTACCAACAGGAAAACAGCGATAAGTTATGGGCGTATCTGGAAAGTGGCAAATACCAGGATATTCAGTCGTCGCTCTGGAGTACCTACCAACAAACAGCGCTGGATCCCGTACACCAACGTCGCCTGTATCGTATCTGGACCGGAGAAGACACTATTCCTCACCTGACCCTTTCCGAGAACCGGCGTATTTCGCTGGCCACCAGTCTGGCGATCTACATGCCGGATGAAGCGGGTACTATCATGGCACGTGAGATGGAACGCATAGAAAATCCGGATCAGCGGGAGCGTTTTGCCTTTTTGTTACCTGCACTATCTCCTGATTTCGAAGAGCGCAAAAAGTTTTTCGAATCCCTGAAAGATCCGGCCAATCGGGCTAAGGAGCCCTGGGTTGGGGCGGGGCTGAGATTGCTACACCATCCATTGCGTACCGAAACGGCCATTGCATTCATAGAGCCGGCCCTGGAAATGATGCCGGAGATTCAGGAAACCGGTGATATCTTCTTTCCCCGCCAGTGGGCAACGGCTACACTGAGTGGTCATCAATCGGAGGAGGCTGCCCGCATTGTACAAAACTTTATGGATGATAATCCGACCCTTTCCTATCGGCTGAGAAATAAGATCTGGATGGCCGCTGACCCGCTCCTTCGCGCCAGTAAGATGGAGGCTGTGGGTAGGATCCAAAGTGGCGACCGCATGGATGATTAATTGTTTTTTTTTACCAAGGCCAACCGAGGGTGGAATTTGGGAGAGGGGGAATCGGAGAAATAGGGGCTATTCCTAAAAGTAGTTCACCCGATAAGCGGTTAGCGCAAACTCGTACAAATAAATCGGAGGCAAGGATGAAAGGAGGTTTGGTCATTTGGATGACAAAAAAGGCAGATGGCATCGGGGATGGCATCGGGGATGGCATCCCGAAACAGAGGAACCTCAACCTCCCCTGCCCGCGAAACCCATACGGGCGTATGCCCAGTGAAGGCGGGAGCCTCAGCCTGAATCTTAACTATTTCTATCACGGTCGCAGCAATACTTTCATACACTGGTCCCTTTTTTGGTCGAACATACGGTAGGCTTCCACTCCCTCGCCCAGAGGCAGGTGGTGGGTGAACAGGGTTGCTAACTGGTCGGCGTCTTCTTGCGCCCATTTCAGCAATTCGGTCTGTAAACTGCGGGCCGGGCAACGGCCGATGCGGTAGGTGAGGTTTTGGTCATAGGCCTCAACGGGTGAAAATGGGAGATGCGTTCCGGTGCAAACGCCAACTGCCGACAGCGTGCCGCCCGGGCGAACGAGCTCGAAGGCCGAGCGCACCGCAGTTTCCAACCCCACCACTTCCAGAACCTGATCGGCACCGCGGCCATCCGTGGCATCCCGTATAAGGGCCAATGGATCTTCTTCCATATAATTTATAGGCACGGCACCCCATCGTTCAGCCCATTCGAGGCGATGTTTGACCGAATCGAGGGCAAATATTCGTTGCGCCCCCATCTTACGGGCAGCCCAAATGGCCATGAGCCCGACCGGACCACAACCGACCACCGCCTGTACGCCTTCGGGATCGATCATCGATTGCCGGGCACAGAAATAGCCCGTTGCCAGGATATCCCCCAACAGGATCGCCGTTTCGTCCCGCAATCCATCCGGTCGCTTTACCAGAGTGCCGTCGGCCATGGGTACACGTACATAGGTTGCTTGTCCGCCATGGAGCCCCTTTCCCTGCGCCCGCCAGCCAAATAGCTGACTGTGGACGCAGCGACTGCTCAATCCGCGCCGGCAGTAGAAGCAACTTCCGCAACTCACGGTAAAGGGGCTTATCACGTGATCTCCGACCTGCAGACTTTTGACTTTACTACCTTTCTCCACCACCTCTCCGGTGAATTCGTGCCCCATAGCACATCCGTGGTCTAACCCCTTTTCCCGCTCGTGGTAGGGGTGCAGGTCACTACCGCAGATGGAACAGGCCTCCACGCGTACGATCACATCGCCGGGTGATTCCAATACAGGTTCCTCAATGTCTTCGTAACGGATGGTCTCGCGACCGTGAAAGGTGAGTGCTTTCATCCCCTAATTTTTAATGATTAATTTTTGATTTTTAATTATACCGCTTCCGAAAAGGTTTGGGCTTCGCCCAATCTTTTCACGCGAGTATATACTCGACTCGAAGTGGTTTGGGACACCAGCACGAAGTACTGCGGAGCAAAACCACTTCGTTGTCGGTATACATGCACAGGGGCTCAGGTAGTAGGAATTCGGTAATCAACCACGGACCATGTTTGCCGTCAGTCGTTGATCGTCAGCCGTAATTTTTCCGTCATCTCCGGATCGTTAATGACGATTTGGTCACCTTCCAGGCGCACACGCCCTTCGGCCAGGTCGCGGCGGGAAAATTGCAGGCTCATGCCATTGGCGGATATACGGTGCTGGAAATGGCGTTTCAGGGTACCCTGGTCGAACCGGAAATCGTCTTCCAGTGGGAGTTCTTGCTCCTGGATGTAGGATTGTGCTTTGGGTTCGTCTTTGTAGAAGGCCTGGTCAAATTCTTTGATGCTGATGGTGTGCTGGGGAGCACTCATGGCGTATTCGCGCACCTGATCCTGGAAAACAGCGGCTTCCATGGGCGCACCGGTCTCCTCATCAACCGGAGGGGGCAGTTGTTCGACCATTTGGAGAAAAGACTGGGTGAGGTCACGACTGCTTTCGGGCCGGTCCAGGCCGATCCAATTGGTGAAGTATTCCGAGATAGTACGCTGGCTGGAGGCGTGTTTGATCAGTTCGAGGCAACGGGCCTGACCTGATTGAAATTTGGCGATATTGATACGACCGGCCATTGCGAGTTTGTCGGTATTCAGGTAGGTTATGGTTTTGAGGCCGAAGGAGCGGTGCGCATCGTCCTTGTCGAACAGAATACCTTCTGTGTCGCGCACCAGAAAAATGCCCAGTTGGCGATCTTCTTCGATGGTATAATCGGCGTACACCAGATAGCCGCCTTTCGCCCCCGTGACGCCCTGCAAACTCAACTGTAGGGCCTGCATGGTTTCCCGGGAAAATTGTTGAAAGCCTTCTTTAGTATAACCTCCATCGTGCAGGATCTGGAAGTAACCGGGAAACAGCGCATCCTCCGGGGAACTGAAGTACCCCAGCAGGGTATCCGATTTCTGCTCGAAGGTCTGGTTGAGTTTGTGGACCAGCTGATGGGCGCGTTCCTCGGGCGGCATACAGGCCAGGCTTAAGAAGAGGCGGGCTTCATTCTCTTCCGGTGCTTTGATCAGTTCGTGGACGATGAGATGGTGTAATTCCATTTTTGAAGTGTGAAGTGTGAAATGTGAAGGTAGGAGGGTAGGTCGGAAATCGGAAATCGAAGGTCGGAAAAAACGCTTCACGGTTCACGGTCCAGGGCCCGGACCACGCTTCGCGTAATTGGGTGTCGAGTGATCATAAGTCCACAGCTTTAGCTGTGGGAATGAATGAGGAAAATCACCTCTCTCCTCCACCACTTTAGTGGTAACCGGATCACGGTCCACGGTTCACAGTGTTAGGTTCTAATTGCTGACCTCTATTTCCCACTTCCGACCTCCGCTTTCCGATTTGGCTTCTCCGCTTTCCTCTTCTTCTGTTTCTCCGCATATTTCGTGCCGGTGATGCGTAGGAATCGATAGGTAAGGAGTATAGCTGAGAAACTCAGTCCGATCAGAAAACCGAGCCAGATGCCCTGAATTTCCATACCGAAGGTAAAGCTCAGCAGGTAGCCGAAGGGTATGCCCAGCCCCCAGTAGGCGATGGCTACCAGCACGGTGGGGATCTTTACATCCTGCAATCCTCGCAACAGCCCTACTCCAACCGCCTGCACCGAATCGGAAATCTGGAAAGCGGCGGCGAGAACCAGTAAATTAGCAGCATAGCCCAGAACGGCCGCTTCATCGTTGAACAGGAGCGGTAATTTTTGGCGAAAGCCAATAAAAATAATGGCGCAAAACAACCCGTAGCCAACGGCCATCCACAGGGTGGATGTACCAATGTCACGGGCCTTCTTCCATTCTTTTCGCCCGTAGGCAAAGGCCACCCGGATGCTACCGGCGGCACTGATGCCCATGGAAACCATAAAGGTGATGGCCGCAATGCTGAGGGCGATCTGGTGCGCTGCCTGCTGTACGTAGCCCAGCCAGCCCGCCATAATTCCCGAGATGGCAAAAGACGAGGATTCCATACCCGATTGGAGGCTGGAGGGGATGCCGATCCGCAATACATCCAGAAGTCGTTCCTTGCGGATCTGTAGCTGCTCCTTCAGGTTTTGCCGGTAAGGCGCAAACTGACGACCGCGGATCAATAGCACGGCCAGGGCGATCATAATGACACCGCGGGAGATCAATGTACCGACTCCCGCACCCTCTAATTCCATCCTGGGTGCGCCCCATTTACCGTAAATAAAGGCATAATTGGTCAGTACGTTGATGGGGATGGCGGCCAGCGCAATGTACATGGGCGTGCGGGTGAAGCCAAGACCGTCGGCAAACTGCTTCATGCCAATGAACAGCACCATGGGAACGGTGCCCCAGATCATCCAAAGCAGGTAGGGTTGGGCCAGCCGGGCGACAATCTCGTCCTGGCCCAGATAGAACACTACGTCGAGCCGCCAAGTGATAAGCACCGCCATGGCGATGGCAAATAACAGTACGATCAGCAACCCATTGTAGAGGATGCGTAAGGGAGCATCATTATTGTCTTCCCCCTGAGCGGATGCTACCAGGGGGGAAATGGCCATGGTAAGCCCCATTCCCAGGATCAGCGGCAGCGAAATGATGTTGTTAACAAAGGAGGCCGCTGCCAATTGAGAACTGTGGATAGCACCCACCATCGCATTGTCGATCACCCCCAGCGCCATTTGCGTTAAGTATCCAAGGATAATGGGCCATCCCAGCCGTAGGGTAAGTCGAATTTCCTGCCACATGGCGCAAAAGTAGGTATTGAAAAGTTAGTGTTGAACAACATTTATCCATATTCAAAATTTCTTCAGAATTAGTTCCCCACTATTGCAGAAAAAAGACATCATGCCAATTATACGTTCTACCGTGGAGTCCAATGAAAACCAGCATGGCGAGACCGTTCGCTACAGTGACACCGAGCTCGAAGAGTTTCGTCAGATTATTGATAAGCGCCTGGAGAAGGCCCAAAAAGTCATTGTGGAATTACGGACTCAGATCATGGAACTGACTGAGAATGTAAGTGACGAGCACGGCGGTGACTGGATCGATGACAGCAGTATTAATAACGAGGTGGAGATGCTGTACGACATGATGAGTCGGCAGCAACGGTACCTGAACGATCTGGAACACGCTCTGATTCGTATTCGCAATCGTACCTATGGGATTTGTTCCATCACCGGCAACCTGATCGATAAAAGGCGACTGCTCGCTGTCCCCACGACTACTAAGAGCCTTTCGGCAAAAATTACCCAGCAATCGTCTTGACAGGTATGAGGTATGAGGTTTGGGGTTTGAGGTACCTCTACCCAATACCAAATACCCAAAATCCAAAAAAATAGGTTAACATCTTTTGGGGAGCGGCCCTTACCGGTCGTCTCCCTTTTTATTTCAGGGTGTTGAGTTTGCTCTCCAGGGATTTACAGCACGGAAGTGCCGGTAACGATCGTTTGTGCGGAAAGTAATACGGGCAGGATTACGGCTGCCAGGAGCAGGGTCAGGTATTTCATAAGCTGGGTTTGTATTCAAGATAACCTTTTTCCAGATGCACCGCTAGCCGCTACCGGCTAAAGCGGCCTGATATCTTCGCTTGCTACCGAAATCCGGGCAGCGTTAGCCCTCTGCCTTGAATCGTAAGCGAAACCTCACGCCTCACCTCAAACCCCAAACCTCAAACCTATAACCTGTTATGTTTTCTACAGAAAATATCAGGAATAATACGTATCTTTAGACGTTGCATATTCGGTTCATTTTGACTGGACTGAGTACTTTTTCTGTGTGCAAAATCTACCCGCAGCTCTGATCAGGGCATCAAACCACGCGGGCCACACGGGGCAAAGTCGCTGCAAGGCGACCGCCAACCGCAACAACCGGGCTAACAGACCAGGAATTTATAATCCCGAACGGGCTTATCCCGATAAGTAACCAAATGAGCAACGTATGTCCGTGTAGAGGGCATAGGTGATAATGAATTCTTTACCAACCCACATAAAACTACGAGTATGACCCACACGCTTCGTTTGGCCAATCGTCCGGAATTTTTCCGGCATTTTGATCACGTGCTGCCATTAGCGCTTTGTTAGGTACTTCGCCTGATAGTCACCTGTTATCAATCAATTTTATCATCCAAAAAAAGCC
>JASBTH010000537.1 GCA_030148525.1 Saprospiraceae bacterium
GGTGTGTAGTAGATCATGCGAAGTGCAAGCTTTTTTCACAAGATACCCCGTATTCCACGGTTTTGTAAATAATACATCTTGCATTTTACCAACATAACTTGTTAGTATTGTGGATGAAGAGTACTTTTTGAGGAAGCCCTATTTATTCGCGTTATATTGACCCTCCAGTTTTATCGAGTGAAATTAAGGATTGATTGCAGTATGGTGTTTTGCCCCCCTAATAGTCGGATTTGCTTACAGTTCAAAAACTGTAATTTTGACTGTGGTTAAGAAAGGAAAACCAACACTTAAAGCTACCTTCCGGCCGGTTTTCCAGCAGCGGAAGCACGCTCAAACAGGTCTACCCGGATTGGTCCGTTCCGATCAGACCAAATGGGGTTCCAATCGTTTGATTGCAAGCGTTCCAGGTCAGATTCTGTGAATTCATTATGCAGATTGGAGATCAGGATGTATTGGTTTGAGGCCCAGTCGAGGGGGGCAAACCCCTGGTAATTACCACTCAGATCGCGATAATGAAAAGCACCTACTGTTGGGAAATGAGTGCCGACGGTTTCCGGTGAAATGTTCCGGGTATGTACTGCTTCAATGGTTTTTTGCCGTAAGGCATACCAGGAAACATGGGCCAGGGTGCTATCCCACCCCTGAGAAAGGTGAGATGGATAGATCCAGAAGTTGCCCGACAGGAAGCCTGCTACCACCAGGATCAATAATCCCCTGCGCCACCGGGGACTTTCCAGTTGCCACCAGCGGTAGGCCAGCAGATGCATGCCCAGAAAGATGGGGAGCAGATACCGGTGGGCTAGTAAGTGCTGGTGGAGCAGCATGGAGGGCAGCAGGGTGAGGGATAGGGCTATGATCAGGATCAGAAACTCCATTGCCAGGTCACGCCGGAGCGCGTTGGCGATCCGGAAAAAGCAAATACCCGCAAAAATCCACCAAATGATCCGGCCGTGATCGACCATTCGCCAGCCAAGGACCAACAGGTTGCGGGCAAATCCCGACCCATCAACCCGGGCGAAGCTGGGCGCCCAGGGCGAATCGGGATGGTACCCAAACCAGCCGGTCTGGACGTAGTGCCAATACAAATAGGCGGCTGCAAGCAAGCCGCCGGGCAGGTAGGGTAGCAGCATGTAAAAAAAGCGTCGAAAGCCGAATCGCCGGCGGGCCATACTTACTGCACACTGGAATAAGAACAAACCGAGAGCCACCATCATGCCCCGCATACTGGTGAGCCCCATCAGCATCACACCAACCGCCTGGAATTGACCATTGCCGCGGTACCAGCCCCAGATGGTCCACAGCATACCACACCAGATCAATATATCGGGGCTGATCAAGGTACTCTGGGCGGCAAAGAGTGGATCCACAAAGATCCACAGTAAGATCGGCCAGTCGGGCCGATCGGGGTACCAGTGCCTGTGTAACCCCTGTAAAGCGGCAACAATACCCCACAGGAAGGGGATCATAGCAAAGTGACTTACCGCCAGGCTTTGACCAAAGAGGGTCCAGCACAACGCTAAATACCAACCGAATAAGGGAGGATGTCCACTGTCCATGGATTCGGGCAGCAGAAGGGTGGAAAACTGTTGGTCGTAAAACCAGGTGGCGTGTTTGGCACCTAACTGGATGGTGTCCCAGAAGAAGACGTGGTCCGACACCAGCCAGGTAATGATCAGCAGCAGAGGATAGGCCAGGTCGGATATCCGCCAGCGCGATGGATGCCAGAGCCGCATATCAGCGCACTCGTTTTTTGAAATCGGTTACCTGCAAGCGCTCCTGGCAAAAGTCAAAATCGACCGAGGCGTTGGAAGCGATAATGACGAGGCGGTCTTCACTGAATTGCTGGATGAGCTCGCGGTACCACTGAACCCCCTGGGTGTCGAGGTTGCTGGTGGGTTCATCCAGCAGTAGCAGATCGGAATCGGCGCAGATGGCCAAACCCAGTTTAACGCGTTGTTTCATACCGGACGAAAAATTGCGGATCTGCTTATCACGGGCCCGCTTAAGGTCGAGGAGTTCGATCAGTCGATCCGTATCCAGACCTTGCAGGAAGGGCTTGAACCGGCTCTGAAAGCGGATGGCTTCCCGCAGGGTGAGCGCTTCGATCAATTCAATATAGGGAGCAGCGTAGGAAAGGTGACGGTAGACATCACCAATGTCCAGTTGGTGGTTATCGTGATGAAAAGAAATGCGTCCTTTCGAGGGAGATAAATGTCCGGATAAAATGCGTAATAAGGTCGATTTGCCCGATCCATTGGGGCCGCTGATGGCGTATTGGGTGCCACTATGGAAGGTGGCGGTCAGGTTGCGGAGTACCCACTCGTACCGGTACCGTTTTCCGACCTCCTGAAGTTCAACTCTCATTCACCTTGCTTCCATTGACCTGTCGAAACCCTTTCATGATTCCGGGGTCGGCATTCTTGATAAAGGAAAGAATGTTGTTGCGTTCCGGCGTATTCTCAATGGTTTCTTCGATCAGATTGATCGCGTGGGTGGTATTATACCCTTTAACGTAGAGAATGCGGTAAATATCAATGATGTGGTTGATCTGATCCTGGCTGAATTCGCGGCGTTTGAGGCCGATGGTATTTACCCCGGCGTAGGAGAGGGGCTCGCGGGCAGCTTTTACGTAGGGGGGCACATTTTTGCGAACCAGTGATCCTCCGGCCACGAAGGCGTGGGCACCGATCTTGATAAATTGCTGAACAGCAACCAGGCCTTCGAGGATAGCCCAGTCTTCGATCTCCACATGTCCGGCCAGATTCACATTATTGGCCAGGATAACGCGGTCACCGATGCTGCAGTCGTGGGCTACGTGCACGTAGGCCATCAGGAGGCAGTCGCTGCCGACGCTGGTGGTACCGGCATACGCGGTACCGCGATTGACCGTCACGTATTCGCGGATAGTGGTGCGATCACCGATCTCGGCAGTAGTTTTCTCACCTTTGAATTTCAAGTCCTGGGGGATACCGGATATGACAGCACCCGGAAAAATTTTACAATCCTTTCCGATGCGGGCACCTTCGAAGATAGTGGCATTGGGGCCAATCCAGGTTCCGTCGCCGATCACAACGTCTTTATCGATATAGCAAAAGGGACTGATGGTGACGTTCTCACCGATCTGGGCCTCCGGATGAATGTAGCCTTGTGCTTGTTGATTCATGTTACGAGCGCTTGACGATTTGAGCAGTTAGCTCGGCTTCAGAAACAATTTTGTTGCCCACATAAGCGGTACCCTGCATTTGACAAATTCCGCGGCGGATGGGAGCCAGTAGTTCCATCTTCAGCACCAGTGTGTCTCCGGGAACTACTTTATACTTGAATTTTCCGTTGTCGATCTTCAGGAAATAAGTATCCCAATTCCCTGGATCTTCTACGGTCGACAATGCCAGAATACCACCGGTCTGGGCCATAGCTTCGAATTGGAGAACGCCCGGCATGACGGGATTATCGGGGAAGTGGCCCTGGAAGAAACCCTCGTTGAAAGTTACATTTTTGACTCCAACAACGTGGGTATCAGATAGTTCAATGATCTTGTCGATCAGCAGAAAGGGGTGCCGGTGAGGTAACCAGTTGGAAATCGCAACCAGGTCGAACAGGGGTTCTGCGTCGGGATCGTATTTTGGCTTTCCCTTAAGCTTTCGTTGTTCAATATAGTGTTTTCGCAGGACCTTTGTGAATTCTACATTCGCACGGTGTCCTGGTTTAGTAGCCAGGATGCGTCCTTTTATGGGTTTACCGAGCAGTGCAATGTCGCCCACGACATCCAGTAGCTTGTGACGGGCGGGCTCGTTGCGAAAGTGGAGATCCACTGTATTCAGGATGCCTTCACTATCGACCGTCACACTTGGTTTACCCAGTTTCCCGGCCAGGGTGTCCAGCTCAGACTGGTCCATGGGGCGGTCGGCAATGACAATGGCATTATCCATATCGCCGCCTTTGATCAGGTTTTGATCAAACAGGTGCTCCAATTCGTGGAGAAACACAAAGGTGCGACTGGGAGCTACTTCTTCGGCGTATTCATCGAGGCTATTCAGGGTGGCATACTGTTGGCCCAGCACCTGAGAATTGAAGTCGATCATGGTGGTAATTCCAAAGTGATCAGCCGGCAGAGCGATCAGTTCGGTACCGGTCTCTTCATCCCGGTAAGCAATGGGTTCTTCCACCTCAAAGTATTCCCGCTCTTCGCTTTGCTCCTGGATACCAGCTTGCTGAACCAGTTCGACGAAGGGCAGGGAACTACCATCCATGATGGGTACTTCCGGCCCGTCCAGGGTGATAAGTACATTATCTATTTGTAAACCGTTCAGAGCCGATAGAACATGCTCGATGGTACTCACCTGAGCTGTTCCGGATTTAATGACGGTTCCGCGTTGGGTGGAAGATACGCGACTCACATCGGCATTGATGATGGGGTCACCTTCCAGATCTGTACGTTGAAATTTGTAGCCGTGGTTTTCCGGGGCAGGATGAAAGGTCAGGGTTACTTCCTGACCTGTATGCAACCCCACTCCCTGTAAGGATACAGATCGTTCAATCGTGCGTTGCTTCATAATTGTTGTACGCTGGCAAATTTTTGCAAAGATACGTTTTTAAATGACTTAGCCCGGCCCGGCTGGCGGATGAACCACTTAATCAGGGTCGGATCCGGTATTTTTTTCGAGGGTCCGCAGGCGATCATCCAGATCTGGCAAGCGTCGAAACAGGGCGTATGCTTTCAGGAAATCACGATAGCCGAAGGCAGGCGAACCAAAAAGAGCCGTATTGGGTTCCTGGACATTTCCCATAAGTCCCGACTGGGCCTGAATACTGGTGCCATCGGCGATCGTGAGGTGTCCGGAAAAACCGACTTGTCCCCCGATCCGGCAGTTCTTGCCGATTTTGGTTGATCCGGCAATTCCTGTCTGGGCAGCAATGACTGTATTCTCACCGATTTCTACATTATGTGCGACCTGGATGAGGTTATCTAATTTTACACCCTTGCGAAGAATAGTTGCCCCCATGCTGCCCCGGTCAATGGAGGTATTGGAGCCGACTTCCACATCGTCTTCCAGGATGACATTCCCCAGTTGCGGGATCTTTTTGTAGGTCCCGTCATTCTGTGGGGCAAATCCAAATCCATCGCTTCCGATCACCACATTGGAGTGAATTACACAATGATCGCCAATTATACAGTCGTCCATGATACGGGCGCCGGGATACAATCGCACGTGGTTTCCGATGCGGACATTTTGTCCAATATAAACCTGTGCACCAATTTGGCAAGCGGTGCCTACCTGTGCATTTTCTGCCACAATGGAGTGGGCTCCAATGCTTACATCCTCGTCGATAATAGCCGATTCGTGAATAATGGCGTGTTCCGAAATAACCCCCGTAATGGTTGCCCGGGCTTTGGCCTGACCAAAAGCCTCCATGAGCGTGGCCACGGCGGCATATACATCGGGAACTCGAATGAGGGTAGCGGCAATATCTTTCTGTGGGGAGAAATCCTGAGCGACCAACAGCGCCGATGCGTTGGTATGGTAGGCGTAGGGCTCGTATTTCGGGTTTCCCAGAAAGGAAATACTACCGGCACCTCCTTCCTCGATCTTACTGGGTCGGTTAATGCGAATTGATGGGTCGCCTTCGACCGTCCCACCAACAAGGTCGGCAATGTCTCGTACACTTACTTCCATGGTCCCAAAGGTATAAAAAATGGTGCAGGTATAGCGATAAGGATCAGGTTTGCAAATCCAAATTTCTTCTCGTCAAATAGAACCTGTATCGGGCAGAAGGGTTGGCATTTGTATCGTTTTTTAACCTGATTTATCAATCCTTTTTAGATTCATACCCGGATCGGATTCCGGTAGGCCTAAGCACTCTGTAATCTAAGTCATTTGAAAATATGGGTAGGGCATTTTGGTAAAAGACAAGGCGCGAGAAGGGAGCATCCGTACGGACGCGACCGACGAGTAACGAAGTATTTTGCCGAAAGGCACAGCCATAAATCAAAGTTACTTAGGTTACAGAGTACTAAGTAGATGTTGACACCCGACTGATGGAATAAACGCAGCCTAAATGCTATCTTTGCGCCAAAAGAAAAGCCTGTGAAACAACATATTCGGATCGGGACCAGAGGAAGTAAATTAGCACTTTGGCAAGCGGAATACACCAAAGCCAAACTCGAAGAAATCGGGGTGGCCGTAACCCTTCAGATCATCAAAACCAAAGGTGATCGCATTCAGCATCTTTCGTTTGATAAAATGGAAGGTAAGGGTTTCTTCACCAAGGAGATAGAGGAGGCTTTATTGCAGGGAGAGGTCGACCTGGCTGTACATTCCATGAAAGATATGCCTACCAAATCTCCGGATGGACTGGTTCTTACTGCCGTGTCGTACCGGGAAAATCCCGCCGACTGGTTGGTCATTCGCCCCGAAAAAATGGAGGATGGAGCCGTGCTTAAGCTTCCGCAAAAAGCGGTGGTGGGTACCTCCTCGGCCCGGCGCAAAGCACAGATGCTCGATTTTCGGCCCGATATCGAGATCAAGGATATTCGCGGTAACGTGCCCACCCGCCTGCGCAAGTTACAGGAAGGCCAGTTTGATGCCATCCTTTTGGCGGCAGCCGGCCTAACCCGCCTGGAAATGGTGATGGACGACTTCGAGGTGATTCGGTTCAATCCCCGGGAATTTGTCCCCGCTCCCGCTCAGGGAGTCCTGTGCTACCAAACGGCTGAGGATGACCTGGAGACCCGCCGTACTATCAAAGCGTTGCACGATCAGGATGTCGCCGAGGTGATCAATGTTGAACGAAAAGTACTGTCTCTCTTTGATGGTGGCTGTCAAATGCCATTGGGCGTATACTGCGAGCGCGATGACCAGGGTAATTACCACGTATGGGCGGCTAAGGCTGCCAGTTGGAACGCTCCCGTGAAACGAGTCCACCTGTCGTCGAGTACCAAGTTTGAATTGCCGGAACAGGTGGTAGAAGCCCTGAACAGCCAATCATGACCCAAGCCATTTTCATAAGTCGTGAAGTAGGGGAGGAGAGTCCGGTTTGGGCGGTTGCCCAGGCGTCGGGTTTGCCCCTT
>JASBTH010000541.1 GCA_030148525.1 Saprospiraceae bacterium
TCGATGGATTCGGAAACCGTGGGGATGATGGTCAGCACCGTTCGGAGTTGAGAGATTTCGATCAATTTTTTCACGGCCGGGTGTTCCAGGCCAGTGAGAATAAAGGATCCGACCTCTTTCCAAAGGCGGTCAGCTGTCAGAATGGCACTAAGGCCCGACGAATCCACGAATTCGACCGGTGACAAATCGAGTATGAGATTAGTAACCCCCTCGTTATACAGGATAACGAACTGGGATTTTAGTTCGGGGGCGGCCAGTGAATTCAGGTTTTTTTCCTGAACCTGAAAAACAGCATATTTTTCTTGCTTATCTACGGAGTACTTCATGAGCGACGTCCAATTGGATTTCCCCGGCACACTATGACCAGGGGTTTTGCGGATTTTTCATCGAATACGGCCGGGGTCTTGCGCCAGGTGGCGGTCGATCCAGACCAGCCGCTAGTATACGCATTTTTTAGGATAAAAAAGACCGGGGTTAAAGAATGCTTAAAGTCCCGGGACAGACTATACCTCCTGAACCCATACCCCTGATTTGTTGTTAATGCATCAACTAAGGCCACTGTAAAATAAGTATCTGCCGAAAAGTCGGTCTGCAACCGATTATGTGGCGTGTGGTCTGCTACATTGTCCGATTTTTTCAGTTGGTTCGATTTTTGCCGAAAGGCTTAAATAAGCTGCTATTTCAAATCGGAACTAAGCCATTTTAACTTTTGTTTTCCTGAATAAATAGCTCTATTATTGTTAGGGTTAGCAAGGAAGGAAGAATAACGAACTCTTTTATGAATAACAGACGATTTTCACCAAAAGTAAAGAAAGTCATCTCCAAAAGCCGCGATGAAGCCATCCGGCTTGGACACGACTTTATAGGTACGGAACACCTGCTTTTGGGCATCATATCAGATGGTGACAGTCTGGCCATTAAGGTATTGGAATCCCTGGATGTGGATGCATCCGAATTCCGCCAAACGGTGGAAGAGTCGGTACAACGCATACCATCATCTAATACCAACCTGAACGTTGGCAGTTTGCCGCTCAATAAGCAGGCCGAGAAAGTATTGAAAGTGACTTTCTTAGAAGCTAAAATGTTGAAGAGCGACGAAATTGCCCCTGAGCATTTAATTTTGTCGATCCTTAAGCATAAGGAAAACCCCGCTTCCAAGATTTTACATCGGTTTGATATTGATTACGATATCTACAAAGCGGAGTTGGAGTACGTGCGTCAGGAGCAAGATTTTACGCGCAACGAGCCATTCGCACAGACGCCATCTGATAGTGACGACCCATACGAAGAAGAAGATCAGGGAAGCCGCTACCAACAGCGCAAAGGCAGCACCAAGTCCCGCACTCCGGTACTCGACAACTTCGGCCGCGACATAACCAAGCTGGCCGAAGAAGGAAAACTGGACCCCATCATCGGCCGGGAACGCGAGATCGAACGCGTATCGCAAATCCTCAGCCGTCGTAAAAAGAACAATCCCATTCTGATCGGGGAACCGGGTGTGGGTAAAACAGCTATTGTCGAGGGCCTGGCCCTGCGCATCAACCAGAAGAAAGTATCCCGTACCCTTTTCAATAAGCGGATCGTGATGCTCGACCTGGCAGCCCTGGTTGCCGGTACCAAGTACCGCGGTCAGTTCGAGGAGCGCATGAAGGCCATCATGAACGAGCTGGAAAAATCACCCGATGTTATCTTGTTTATCGATGAGATACACACCATTGTCGGTGCGGGTGGTGCCACCGGTTCACTCGATGCATCCAACATCTTTAAGCCTGCGCTAGCACGCGGCGAATTGCAGTGTATCGGTGCATCTACGCTCGACGAGTACCGTCAGCACATTGAAAAAGACGGTGCCCTCGACCGCCGTTTCCAGAAAGTCATCGTCGATCCGCCTAGTGCCGACGAAGCGATGAACATCCTGGAAAATATCAAATCCAAATACGAGGAATTCCACAATGTCACCTATTCCGACGAGGCAATTACTGCTTGCGTTAAGTTGAGTGACCGGTACATCAGCGATCGATTCCTTCCCGACAAGGCGATCGACGTCCTCGATGAAGTGGGTGCCCGTGTTCACCTAAAAAATATCCATGTTCCCAAGCACATTGAGGAACTCGAGAAGAATATTGAAGAGCTCAAAGAACTCAAGAACCAGGCCGTAAAGAATCAGCAGTACGAAAAGGCTGCTGACCTGCGCGACAAGGAATCCAAACTGGTTCGTCAGTTGGAGTTCGCCAAAGTACAGTGGGAAGAGGAATCCAAAACCAAACGCTACCCCGTCGACGAAGACGATATCGCAGAGGTGGTAGCTATGATGACCGGAATCCCCGTCAAGCGGGTAGCTCAAAGCGAAAGCAAGAAGCTGATCGGCATGACGGAAGACCTGCAAAATGTGATCATTGGTCAGGATGAAGCCATTACAAAGATCACCAAGGCCATTCAGCGTAACCGCGTCGGCCTGAAGGATCCCAGTAAACCCATTGGTACCTTCATCTTCCTCGGCCCGACTGGTGTCGGTAAAACGGAACTGGCCAAGGCTCTGGCACGCTACATATTCGACTCTGAAGACGCCCTCATCCGCATCGACATGAGTGAATACATGGAGAAATTCTCCGTGAGTCGCCTGATCGGAGCGCCTCCGGGCTACGTCGGCTACGAAGAAGGTGGCCAGCTGACCGAGCGCGTGCGTCGGAAACCCTATTCCGTAGTATTGCTCGACGAGATCGAAAAAGCGCACCCCGATGTATATAACATTCTGCTGCAGGTGCTGGACGATGGCCAGCTGACCGATGGTCTTGGCCGGAAAGTTGACTTCAAAAACACCATGATCATCATGACTTCCAACGTAGGTGCACGCCAGTTGAAGGACTTTGGTCAGGGAGTAGGCTTTGCCACGCAAGCACGCCGTGAAGCCGCCGAAGACAACTCTAAGACGGTGATCCAGAACGCATTGAAGCGCACCTTCTCGCCGGAATTCCTGAATCGTATTGACGACCTGGTGATCTTTAACAGCCTGGATCAGGATGATATCTTCCGCATTATTGATATTACCCTGACCGACTTGTACAACCGCCTGGGTAGTATGAGCTACAAGCTGGTTCTCAACGATGAGGCTAAGAAGTTTGTAGCCGAGAAAGGCTTTGATCCGCAGTTTGGCGCGCGTCCGCTTAACCGGGCTATTCAGAAGTATATTGAAGATCCACTGGCCGAATATATCCTCAATGAAAGCCCCGACGAGGGCGCCGTTATGGAAGCGGTTCTGAACGAGGAGAAAAACGGTATTGAGATCGAACTGTCGAAGGAGGTCAACTCCGACGTACAGGAATAAGATACCATTGAATTAATGACACACAGCCTGCTGCTAACGCGGTGGGCTGTGTGCTTTTTTAACTATCTGTTGATAATTGTGGATTCACGGAACTTTTACCCCTGAAATACACGTTGCAATAGTGATAGACCCATTTTTTAATAAAACAACATTCATTTGGGAAGAAGAAACAATAGTAGAAGAGGCCGGCGCGTAGATACACGCCCGAAGTTTCGTGTAAACGAACACATCCGCGTACCTGAAGTGCGTCTGGTGGGAGATAATGTAGAAGATATCGGAAAACAGATCGGTGTTGATCTCAAACCCGGTGATGTCCACAATACCCGCGATGTCAGACGCTGGGCACAGGATGCGGAATTAGACCTCGTTGAAATCTCACCGAACGCCAAGCCACCCGTAGTCAAGATCATTGATTTTAACAAGTTCTTGTACGAGAAGAAAAAGAAAGAGAAGGAGATTAAATCCAAAGCGGCCAAAACAGTGATCAAAGAGATCCGTTTCGGACCGAATACGGATGATCACGACTTTGATTTCAAGCTCCGCCACGCTATGAAATTCCTGGAAGAAGGCGCCAAGGTTAAAGCCTATGTGCAGTTTCGAGGCCGTACGATCGTGTTTAAGGATCGAGGCGAATTATTACTGCTGCGCTTCCTGAAGGAGCTCGAAGAATTCGGAGCTGCCGAAGCCCTGCCGAAAATGGAAGGACGCCGCATGATCGTGGTCGTCGCTCCCAAAAAGAAGAAAAAGAGCTAGCACTCTGCTCGTGTAAACCGCACAAAAGCCAGTGAATGAACTTTCACTGGCTTTTTTCATAACCAAAAGGCTTTGCACCTGCCTCCATTTTTTATATCTTTGCACCTCAAAATTAGAATCATATGCCTAAGATGAAAACGCATTCCAGTGCCAAGAAGCGTTTCAAACGCACTGGATCCGGTAAAATCAAGCGCTTTCAGGCTCGCACATCTCACTTGATGCGCAAGAAAAGCAAGAAAGCCAAATTGCGTTTGCGCGATAGCACACTGGTCAGCTCCGCTGATCAAAAGCGCGTCGAACGCATGTTAGTCAAAAAGTAATTTTTAACGAGAATGCAGGAAAAAGTATCCGCCATAGTCGGGTCCCTGTATTGCACTAAAAACAAGTAGTATGCCTCGTTCAGTCAATGCCGTAGCATCCAGAAAACGGCGCAAAAAGATTTTGAAAGCCGCTAAAGGCTATTTCGGTGCACGCAGAAATGTGTATACGGTTGCCAAAAATGCGGTCGAGAAAGGTTTATTGTATGCCTACCGTGACCGCAAGAACAAAAAGCGCGCTTTCCGTCGCCTGTGGATTGCACGGATCAATGCAGGTGCCCGCATGCACGGAATGTCGTATTCCCGCCTCATGCACCAGCTGAAAGAGAATAATATTGAACTCAACCGCAAGGTACTGGCTGATCTGGCCATGAACCACCCGGATTCGTTCAAATCAATCGTGGATTCCGTTAAGAAGTAGCGGATTCTGCCAAT